>JAUPVD010000302.1 GCA_030917225.1 Pseudomonadota bacterium | reverse complement strand
GCTGCTGGGCATCAGCCTGCGAAAGCTGGAACAGATGATCGAAAGGGGAGAGTTGCCGGCCCACGTGAAATTTGGTCGGACGCGTAAATGGCAGTCCGAACATGTCCGGCAATGGCTGGACGAAGCGTTTGCCAAGGCACAGGCCGACGCAAGCCATCGCCAAACAACTTCTAGAGAGGAGCAAACACCATGACCTGATGCCCCGTTAGAAAAAAACGAGGCCAGAAAAGGCACAGGGCGGCGAGAGTTCCACCTCTCGCCGCCCTGCAATGATCTGTCAGATTTAGGACCCGACAGCGTCATTCTCCGCCTTTCGATAGCGACATGTCTAAAAATTTTTGGCGCGCCGCTAGCCTCCTATCCGCCCGAAAAGGGCTGCCCTGTTTATCACCGCCCCGCGGTTGCCATCACCCCATTCGGTGAGGCACCTACCCGACCGGATTTTACGAACCCATCGTGGCCGGTGCTGGCAGAACCCGAGGCCAAGGAGCAAATGATGCTGAATGACGAAGAAATCCTGAATCTTTATACAAAGCAACAGATACCGCTGAACGGCCGCGCAGTCGTCAACGCAATCCGGAAATCCAACCCCGCTCGTAGGGTCGGCGGCGGGTCGCACAACGTCGTAACCCGGTTTGCGAGCAAGAAGATGCGTTGCGTGATCCAGGCCGAAAGCCACAAGGGCGAACTACCGTTTGTCTATATCAAGGAACACGACCACGCCACTTATGAATTCTACGACCAGCCGTCCGAAGTAAAGCTCAGTTACCGCTCATCCACCGGCAAGCGCACCACCCATCGATCGACGCCCGATTTCTTCCTGATCGAGGAAGATTTCATGGGCTGGGTCGAGAACAAGCCAGAAGACCAGCTGCAGGCGTCCTACAACAGCGGCAGCGAGCGTTTCGTACCGGATGGCAAGGGTGGCTGGCGCTGTCCACCGGGAGAAACCTTCGCCGCGCAATTCGGACTGAAGTTCCAGGTCTGTTCGCACAAAGCCATCAACTGGATGCTGGTGCGGAACCTGGAGTTCCTCTCCGACTATTTAGACCCCGATTGCGCGCCGCCTTCCCGGGAATCGCTGGAAGCCATTGCCGAAAGGTTCAAGGCGGAGCGCTGGATGCGGATTCGGGACCTACTGGAACCCGAGAACATCGCCGCAGACGCCGTCTATTACCTGGTCGCCCGGGAAGAGCTTTACGTCGATCTGGAAAACGAACTCCTGTCCGAACCGGCCTTCACCTATATCTGCCGCGACGCCCTGAGCGCGGAGGCTTACCGAAACAGCCGCCGGCACACGAAGACGCAGTCGCCGGTCGCGCTGCAGACGATCCATCTGGCTTCCGGAACGCGCCTGCTGTGGGACGGCAACCTGTGGGTCATCCTCAACGTCGGCAACAACGACGTCGTTCTCGAGGATGATCAACATGCCATATCAACGCTTCGTCTCGGTACGTTTCAGGCACTGATCGCCAGTGGCGACATCGTCGGATTGCCGGAAAGTGTCGATAAACGCGTCGTCTTGTCCGAGAGGATCATGAAGTCGGCGGCACCGGTAGACCTGGAAGCGGCGGTCAATCGCAACAACCACATTGAAGCCGCCGCACATGGCCAGTGCCGAGTACCTGGTCGCACCCTTCGATATTGGCGCAAGCGCGCGGAGGAAGGCGAAGTCGCCTACGGCAATCGCTTCGCGGGGTTGATTCCGCGCATCAGCGCGCGCGGCAACCGGGAGCGCAAACTCAACTCGGAAGTGGTCAAGATGATGGGGGAGATCATCGAGGCCGACGTGCTCAACGAAGCCAAACCGGAGATTTCCGTTGCGTACGGCAAGCTGCGCAACCTGTGCGAGGCGCGCGGGCATCTGCCACCTTCCGACAAGACGTTTCGCTGCGAAATCAAACGGGTCAAGGAAACTCGGTTGATCGAGGCCCGTAACGGCCGCAAGGCGGCGTATGCGCTCTCCGAATTTCAGTGGCATGTCGACCAGTCGACGCCCCGGCACGGCGAACGCCCTTTCGAGATCGGCCACATCGATCACACCGAATTCGATGTCGATCTCGTAGACAGCCGCACTGGGGCCAATCTGGGGCGCCCCTGGCTGACCGTGCTCATGGACGCCTTCACACGCGTCATTCTGGCGTTCTATCTGACCTTCGATCCGCCGAGCTACCGCAGCTGCATGGCCGTGATCCGCAACTGCGTGCGCCGGCATGGGCGCATTCCCAAAACCATCGTTGTGGACCAGGGGAGCGATTTCGAGAGCCTGTTCTTCGAAGCCCTGCTCGCCCGCCTCGAAACCCACAAAAAGTCGCGTCCGGCATCGAAGGGGCGCTTCGGGTCGGTCATCGAGCGCTTCTTCGGCGTGAGCAACCAGCGCTTCGTCCACAACCTCGCGGGCAACAGCCAGGCGCTGCAGCAAGCACGCAGCATGTCGCCGAGCCACGATCCGCGGACGCTCGCCGTCTGGACCCTGCCGGCACTGACGGACGCCTTCGAGGAATTCGCCTTCGAGGTCTACGGCAACCTGACCCATCCGGCCTTCGGCATGTCCCCGAACCAGTCCATGGCGCAGGGGCAAGCCGTCTCGGGCAGCCGTTCGCACATTCTCATCCCTTTCACGCCGGACTTCGAGCGGCTGTGCATGCCGACGACGCCAGCACAGAAGGCAGTCGTTCGCCCCGGCCGCGGCATCAAGATCAGGAACATCCATTACTGGCATCCGCTGTTCCGCGAAGCGAAGGTGGAGCGGACGAAAGTCCCCCTGGTGTATGACCCGTTTGACGTCTCTCGGGCCTACGCGCTGGCCAACGGGTAGTGGGTGCTCTGCCGCTCCGAACACCAGGCAGTCTTCGAACGCCGCACTGAGCGCGAGATCACGGCGATCACCCAGGAAATCCGCCAGCTTCGCTACCTCGCAGAGGCCCGACGAGGCGTTAATGCGGGCCAGATCGCCGCCTTCCTGTCCAAGGTCCACGAATCCGAAACCGTGCTGCGCCAGCAGCGTCGCGACGCCGAACAGCGTGCAGCCGAGCCCCCGACGACGACACTCCAAGCGGCCGTCACCGCCCCTACCAACGACCTGAGCACGCTCTGGTCCGATACCGTCATCACCGAAATCTTCGAGGAACTGCAATGAACGCCCAGACTCTTCCGGAAAAACTTAACATCACCACCGCTGTCGCTAGCTTCATGGGCAGCCTTTTCCAGCACCCGATCGCCAAGGATACATTCAAGGATCTGTGCGCTGCCGTCGGCGCCAGTTCTTCGCCGCAGATCCTGATTTTTACCGGACCGACGGGTGTCGGAAAAACAACGATCGCCAAGGCACTCACCAACCGTCTGCTGAAGTACTACGGTGATCAGATGCTCGCCGAACCAGACTTCGTTCCGGTCGTGACGGTCAGTGCCGTGCCACCGAGCGGCACCGGATTCAGCTGGAAGGATTTCCACGTGCGCATCCTCTCCGGACAAAGCGAGCCACTGGTGGACCGGAAATATCTGATGCCCTACCAGACGTCACTGCTTCCCGCGCACAGCCTTTCGAGCAAGGCCCTTGACCAGTCGACGGCCGATGCTCTGCGACGGAGTACGGAGGAGTATCTTCGGCGGCGCAAAACGAAGTTGCTGATTATCGATGAAGCGCAGCACATGCTGCTGGTCGGCGGCCAGCAGCGCCTTGAATGCCAGTTCGAGTGCCTGAAGTCCCTGACGATCGAAACAGGCGTCACGATCCTGCTCGTGGGAACGTATCGGCTGCTGGAAATCCTTGATCAAAGCGGTCAGCTGACGCGGCGCAGCCAGGTCATCAATTTTCCCCGGTACGACATGCGGCGAAAGGATGACCGGAATCATTTCAAGCAGGTACTGAAACACTTCGAGCTCAAGCTTTCGGAATACGTGCCCACTCAGCTTGAGGACCAAGCGGATTATTTCTACACAAAAAGTGCCGGATGCATCGGCATTCTCAAGGACTGGCTGTGTCGCTGCCTCGAGTATGCG
>JAUPVD010000301.1 GCA_030917225.1 Pseudomonadota bacterium | reverse complement strand
GAAGAAATTGCCGAAGTTGTGTCCCGCGCAACCGGTATTCCTGTCTCCAAAATGATGCAAGGTGAGCGCGAAAAACTGCTGCAGATGGAAGACAAGTTGCACCAGCGTGTCGTCGGTCAGGACGAAGCCGTGCGCCTCGTTGCCGATGCCATCCGCCGTTCGCGTGCCGGCCTCTCCGACCCGAACCGCCCGTATGGCTCCTTCCTTTTCCTTGGCCCCACGGGCGTCGGCAAGACCGAGCTGTGCAAGGCCTTGGCCGAATTCATGTTCGATGCCGAAGACCACCTGATCCGCATCGACATGAGCGAGTTCATGGAGAAGCATTCGGTCGCCCGCCTGATCGGTGCGCCGCCCGGATATGTGGGCTATGAAGAGGGCGGTTACCTGACCGAAGCCGTGCGTCGCAAGCCGTACAGCGTGATCCTGCTCGACGAGGTCGAGAAGGCGCACCCGGACGTCTTCAACGTGCTGCTGCAGGTGCTCGACGACGGCCGCATGACCGACGGCCAGGGCCGTACCGTGGACTTCAAGAACACGGTCATCGTCATGACCTCGAACCTTGGCAGCCAGATGATCCAGAGCATGGCTGGCGACGACTATGGCCTGATCAAGCTGGCGGTGATGGCGGAAGTCAAAACCTACTTCCGTCCGGAGTTCATCAACCGCATCGACGAAGTGGTCGTGTTCCACAGCCTCGACGAGAAGAACATTGCCTCGATTGCCAAGATTCAGCTCGGCTATCTCGAAAAGCGCCTGGCGCAGATGGAGATGCAACTGGTGGTGGACGACGCGGCACTGCTCGAACTGGCCAAGGCCGGTTTCGACCCGGTGTTCGGCGCACGGCCGCTGAAGCGTGCGATCCAGCAGCAGATCGAAAATCCGCTGGCCAAGTCGATACTCGAAGGCAAGTTCGGCGCCAAAGACACGATCCGCGCCGGCATCATCGACGGCAGCATCTGCTTCGCGCGTGGCTGAGGCAGCGGATACGGGGTCACGGGAGCCGTTGCTGGCCGCATCGGTGCTGCTTGTCGCGGCTCTCGTGGTCTCGGGCCTGCATCCCTACGATCGGCTGACCTGGGCGATGGAAGTCGCTCCGGTCATGATCGTCTTGCCGGTCCTGTGGGCGACATGGCGGCGCTTTCCGCTGACGAATCTCCTTTACGCCTGCATCGTGCTGCACGGATTTGTGCTGATGGTCGGCGGTACCTATACCTACGCGCACGTGCCCTTCGGCTTCGACCTGCAGATGTGGTTCGACCTCTCGCGCAATCCGTACGACAAGATCGGCCATTTCTGCCAGGGCTTCATTCCGGCGCTCGCTGCCCGGGAAATCCTGATTCGCGGCGGCTACGTACGCGGCCGGCGCATGTTGGCGTTCCTCGTCATCTGCATCGCACTGGCGATCAGTGCAAGCTACGAATTTGTCGAATGGTGGGCCGCCCTTGTCATGGGGCAGGGCGCTGACGAATTTCTCGGTACGCAGGGCGACCCGTGGGACACACAGTCCGACATGTTCATGGCGCTGATTGGATCGGTTTCAACCTTGCTGCTGCTTTCGCGCTGGCATGATCGACAGATTGCCGAAGTCGAACAAGGGATGGCGCGGTGACGGCAGTGATGACGCCCGAACGCGATGCCTGGCAACGCTGGTGCGAAGCGCGGGAAAGCGCGCTGGCTGCGCCGGATAGCTGGCTGGGGCTGGCCGGCCTCTACTGGCTGGAATCGGAGATCAACAGTGTCGGCACGGATGTCTGTGCTGCGGTTGTGCTGCCGCATGGGCCCGGACACCTGGGCGACGTGGTTCGGGATGGTGACCCCCTGCGCTGGATGCCGCTTGGCGGCGAGCCGCTGCCGTTGCATACCGACCGAGATGGTTCGCCCACGCTCGTCGAAGCCGGTCGCAGCGCGTTCTTCGTCATCGAGCGCGAGGGCCGTCTTGCCGTCCGTGTGCGCGATCTTGCTTGGGCCGAGCGGCTGTCCTTCACCGGAATGGAGCGATTCGACTACGATCCGGCGTGGCGCGTTGAGGCCGAGTGGCAGCCGCTGGATCCACCGCAGGTCATGGAAGTGCCCAACGTTACCGGTGAGCTCAGGTCCGTCAACGTGGCCTGGCAGGCTGCATTCCGTGTCAGCGGTCAGGACGTTGTGTTGCTGCCGATGAGTGTTTCCGAACACGGCACCTTCTTCGTCTTCCGCGATGCGACGAGTGGCCGCATTTCCTACGGCGCAGGCCGTTTCCTCAATACCGACGCGCCTGCAAACGGTCGCATCGTTCTCGACTTCAACTTCGCCTGTAACCCGCCTTGCGCCTTCACGCCCTTTGCCACCTGCCCGCTGCCGCCACCGGAGAACTGGTTGCCATTCGCCGTCGAGGCGGGCGAGAAGCGGCCGCGCTGAGTGTCAGGCCTGCGCTGATCCGGCGAGCATTGCATCCGGCGCCATCCCTTCGTGATGGCAGTTGGGGATCCGGTAACGCGCTAGGATTTCGTTGTGATGCTGCCACAAGCGGCATATCGCGTCGAAGCCGAGATCCTCGCTGGTGCTTGCTTCGAGTCGCAAGAGCAGGATCAGCATGGCTCGCATCTCCCGGCATGCCCGCAGAGAATCAGGATTGAGCGCCGCACGCGAGGGAAAGGTGCCGTTCATGAACTGCCGGACGGACGCGGCGTCGGCGGTATCGAGGCCGCAAAGCGGGGCATGGTGGTGAATGATTCGGCGCAGCGCGAGCAGGTCGTCGCCGATCCGTTCTATTCCAAGCAAAGCGATGTTCATATGCGCTCCGTCCTAGGGGCGGTGGTCGGTGCAGGTACCGACAGTTCGAATTCACTACGCAGGATAGGCGGAAATTGTGACCGGCAGATTGACGTCTGATTGCAGCGCTGAACGGCAGAAGAGAGTCGGATTGCTGCCCGGCTCCGCATCTCAGGCCAGAGCCGGTGTACTGGCGATTACTGTTGATTGCACCTTTTTAAAGTGTCATAGTCAGACTGCTTGAAAAGCTTGCTAACTGTCCCCATCTTTGCAACGCAAGGTGAAAGGAGCGTGCCATGAACGTGGTCTATAACAGCGAGCACTATTCGATCCTGGCCTACCCGGCGCAGGAAAGCTTCGAACTGGTCGACAAGGAGGCCAGCCGGACGCTGTTCATCCGTGGTGAAGTGGCCTTCCGTTTCCGTCAGGCGATCGATTCGATC
>JAUPVD010000300.1 GCA_030917225.1 Pseudomonadota bacterium | reverse complement strand
CTACGCCGGCATCGGCCTGGCCTTCGCGCACGACCTGCAGATCGCCGGCGACATACGCACGGTGCTGATCGGCGCCGGCTTCGTCTTCGGCTCGGCGCTGACCTACGCGATGTACAGCGCCGGTGCCGAACCGGCCATCCGCCGCCTCGGCTCGGCGCGCTTCGCAGCGCTGGCGATGCTGGTGTCGACGGCGGCAACGCAGATTCACTTCTTCATCGCCCAGCCCATCTCGGCGCTGGTGCAGCCACTGCCGATCTACGGCTACGGCGCGGCGATGGCGCTGTTCTCGACCGTGCTGCCGGTGCTCTGGCAGTCGGCCGCGATCCGCCGCATCGGTTCCGCGCGGGCGGTGCTGATCGGCACGCTGGGGCCGGTGCTGACCATCTTCTTCGGCTGGTGGCTGCTGGCCGAGCCGGTTTCGCTGGCGCAGTTGGCGGGTGCCGGTTTGGTGCTGGCGGGGGTGTTGCTGGTCAGTCGGAAGTGAAGCGGGGAAAGTGGGGGGGTGGCCTATATGGATGGGGCAGGAGCGTCCCCTGCAACGCAGGGTTAGGACTCTCATTTCTTCTTGAATTGTTGTTCTGCGAGAAAGCGCGCTAATTTCTCGGCTCCCTCGGCTAGCACGGTTTCAAGAAGATCATTCGACTCCTGAACCTTCGTGCTAGTACGTTCGTCCTGTAGCTTGCAGGTGTCTTGCCAAAGCTTCTTCGCTTGTTCGAGGCCGGTTTTTGCCCCCGATTCTTCGAGTAGGCGCCTCGTTCTTCGATATGGATTCTCTGCCGATTGCATGTAGTAAGGCTGCGTCACAAACAGCGGTACCCAAGTGAACTGATCCTTGAAGGCTGTTGGATTGCAGACCCACACCGCTTGCCGAAATGCCATGTTTGCATAAAGCCAAGCAGACACGCCTTTGGGATTGACATCATCTACTGATTTGCGAACGTTGTCAGACTTCAGTAATTCGCTCACAAGCTCAGAGTAGCCCATGAATGCGGCCGCCATTAGCGGAGTCTGCCCTGTGTTGTTCTTCTCGATGAGGGCGGTTGGGTCACCGCCGGCAATGTAAGTTTGGATGTCGGTAGCGGCCTTTCGTTCGGCCTCTACAAAATCGTTAAACCGACCTGTGGTTTCGCCAATCGCATACATGCGCTGTCTGAGATCGGCAATAACTTGATGAGGCTTCTTTGGACTGTCACCCGCAATTGCCGTGTTGAATAGCTCCAAGATGGCACAGCAGACAAGAAGAACGATGTGGGGGATAGTGATAGTAATTGACATAAGAGTTCTAACGGAATCAAAGGGGCCAAACGGAATCAAAGGGGCCAGGCTCATATATTCGCTACAGGCCGGGTTGAGAAACGCCGATAGCATTCCCGTAGTGCAGCCGATTATCCGCTCTGCGGCAAAATGAACGACGGCCGCTCTTGGCCGATAGTACGCGTTTGACATAGGCGCCGTAAAGCCGCCATCGAGAATCCGACGTAAAAAAGGAGTCCCGCAGGGCTCCTTGCTTTGGTGGGCGCCGATGGCCTACACCTTGAAGCGCCCAATCTGACTTTTCAGCCCCTGCGCAATCTGCTCAAGCTGGTGCGCGGTTTCTGCGGTGCCGCGGATGGTGGCGGTGGTTTCGTCCACCATCTGGGCGATCTCTTCCACGCGCTGGGCGATCGAGGTGCTGGCCGAGCTTTGTTCCCGCGTTGCGGTGGCGACTTCGCGGATGCGCTCCAGTGTGCGGCTGGCGCCGGCCTCGATGCCGCGCAGCGATTCCGAAGCGTGGCCGGCCAACTGGACGCCCTGTTCCACTTCCGGCAGGGCGGCGTTCATGGCTTCGACGGCGCCGCCGGTGTCGCCCTGAATGCCGAGGATCATCTGTTCGATCTCGGTAGTGGCGGTGGAGGTGCGTTCGGCGAGCTTGCGCACTTCGTCGGCGACAACCGCGAAACCGCGCCCCTGTTCGCCGGCGCGGGCCGCTTCGATGGCGGCGTTCAGCGCCAGCAAGTTGGTTTGCCCGGCAATGTCCTTGATCACGTTGGCAATCGACGATACCTGGCTGGCGCGTTCTTCCAGTGCATGGATGCGGGTGGATGCGTCGGAAACCGTGGTGGCAATCTTGCGAATGGCAGCGGTCGCCTGATCGACTCGTTCGCTGCCCTCGCTGGAGAGACTCATGGCTTCGCGCGAGTCTTGTTCGGTCTCGCGGGCGCTGTCGGAAATGTGGTTGGAACTGACCGTGAGTTCCTCGATGGCAGCGGCCATGGCCGAGGTGGCATCGGCCTGATGTTCGGCGGCCGTGGCGACCTCGCTGGAGGCGTGGCGGATTTGTTCGGCGTTTTCGGCGAGGGTGACGGCGCTGGTATTCACTTCCCGCACCAAGGCCCGCAGTGAGGTGACCATGCCGCCGAGCGCATCGAGCAGGCTGCCCTTGGCCGGGTTGCCGACCTCGGCGGTGAGGTCGCCGGAGGCAACCCGTTCCATCACCGCAGCGGCCTCGGCCGGCTCTCCCCCCAGTTGATTGACGATGCTGGCGCGGATCAGCCCGCCCAGCACCACGAGCACGACCAGCAGCGCTGCCGAGACGCCGCCGAGCATCATGGCGTCCTTGCGGAACTGGGCATTGACGTCATCGATATAAATGCCGGTGCCGACGATCCAGCCCCACGGGGCATAGCCTTTCACATAGGAAAGTTTTGGTACCGGTTCGGTGAGGCCGGGTTTGGACCACAGGTAGTCGACAAAACCGGCTCCGTCGGCTTTTACTACCTTGACGAACTCGACGTAGAGCTGCTTGCCGGTGGGGTCCTTGTTGTCGGTCATGTCCTTGCCTTCCAGCTCCGGTTTGATCGGATGCATGACAGATTTGGGGTGGTAGTCGTTCAGCCAGAAGTATTCCTTCTCGTCGTAGCGAGCCTTGCGCAATGTGTTCTTCGCCAGAGTCTGTGCCTGCTCCAGCGACATGGTTCCGGCTTTTGCCTGCTCGTCGTAGAAGGCCAGTTGCGAATGGGCGTATTCGACAAGGTTGCGGATCTTGGCCTTGCGGTCCTCGATCATCGTTTCCTTGATCTGCAGCAGCGCGGCAAAGCACAGAATCACCAGACCGACCATCGTCAGGCCGACCATTAGGTGCATGCGTGTCGAAACCTTTACCCCGTGAAATGCCGCCATGGCAGTCTCCTCTTGAGAATGTGAATGTTGTGGCACGCAGCCAAGCCGACATTCGGGAAATGCTGATCAAGTCAAAATTCGTCATTCCGGCGAATGCCGAAATCCAGAAAGATCAACGAACTGGACACCGGCTTTCGCCGGTGTGACGGACTTAATCAGTGCTTCCTTCGTTATGTGTTGTCCGCTCAACATAGGCCTCGCCGGCCCGTTTGGCAATGGCTAGCGGCGTTGGGTGGGTAGCGGTGGCTCAGCGAGTCTGGTGAAGCGAGATTTTATGCTGCTTGCTGCCGGCTTGCTCGGTCGAGCGCGCCCGCAACTGCCCACAGCCGCCGTCGATATCCTGCCCGGCCGAATTGCGCAGCTTGGTCAGTACGCCACGCTGGTGCAGCGTGCGCAGCATCTCCCGCGCCTGCTCCCAGTCCGGGCGGCGGAAGCCGAAGCCCTCGTTGCTGTTGTAGGGGATGAGGTTCATTACCGCGTACTTGCCGGCGAGCAGGCGGACGATGCCGTCGATTTCCGCCGCGTTGTCGTTGACGCCTTCGAGCAGCGTCCACTGGTACTGAATCGGGTAGCCGCTGGCGCGGGCGTAGGCTTCGCCGCGATCGACCAGCTCCTCGGGCGTGATCCGTGGCGCGCGCGGCAGCAGCTTTTCGCGCAGCGCCGCATCGGTGGTGTGCAGCGAGAGGGCCAGGGCCGGCCGGACAGCACCTTGTTCGAGTTGTTCGAGATAGGCGAAAACGCGCGGGTCGCCGACGGTGGAGAAGACGAGATTCTTGTGGCCGATGCTGCCGGCGGTGCCGAGCAGATCGATGGCCTCGAAAACGTTTCCCATGTT
>JAUPVD010000299.1 GCA_030917225.1 Pseudomonadota bacterium | reverse complement strand
CCGTGCTTCTGCCAGTCATCAGCCACCGCCAGCGCGAATTCAACCGACTCGCCATCCGGGTTGGTGACGTAGCGCGAAACACCGATCTGCTTCTCGGTGCCGTCCTCGTTTTCGACGGTGGCGACCAGCGCCATTTCGCGGTCGTAGTCGATCTGCGTGAAGCGCACCAGCATCGGTTGTGTCAGCTCGCGAATGGTATCCATGAAGCGGTAATACTTGCTCTCGTCCGACATGCGGGCGACGAAATCCTTTTCCATTTCGGCATCTTCCGGACGGATCGGGCGGATGGTGATTTCCATGCCGTCCGGCAGCTGGATTTCCTGGATCAGATGCACCGGATAGGGGTGGATCGCCATGTGCGAGTAGCGGTCGCCGGAAGCCGGCGCATGGTCGATGACGATGCGTGCGTCAGCAGCAATGGCACCGTTTTCATCGACGATCAGCGGGTTGAGGTCGAGTTCCTGCAGCCACGGTAGCTCGCAGACCATCTCCGAGATGCAGAGCAGCACATCTTCCAGCGCATCGAGGTCGCACGCCGGCATGTTGCGGAATTCGCCAAGCAGTTTTGATGCACGTGTCGAGCGGATCAGGTCCTGGGCCAGGAAGCCGTTCAGCGGCGGCAGCGCAACGGCGCGGTCGCTGAAGATTTCGACTTCGGTGCCGCCGGCACCAAAAGTGATGATCGGCCCGAAGATCGGGTCGCGCACCACGCCGAGCATCAGTTCGCGGCCATTCGGGCGGGCCAGGTAGGGTTCGATCGAAACGCCGTTGATGCGGGCGGTTGGGTGCTTCTTCTGCACCGTTTCGATGATGTCGTGGTAGGCATTGCGCACGGCGGGTGCATTCGGAATGTTGAGACGTACGCCGCCGGCGTCGGTCTTATGCACGAGGTCCGGCGAATCCACCTTCATGGCGACGGGGAAACCCAGTTGTTCCGCCAGCAGCAATGCTTCGGTCGGTGTCCGCGCCACCATGGTCTGGGCCACGGGAATGCGGAAGGCGCGCAGGATGGCTTTCGATTCCATTTCCGAGAGAATCTTGCGCCGCTCGGAAAGCACGGCCTCAATCAGCATCTTCGCGCCTTCGGTTTCCGGCCGCTCGTGGCGGCTGGTGGGCATCGGCGTCTGCAGCAACAGCTTCTGGTTACGGTAATAAGTGGAGATGTGATAGTAGAGCTCGACGGCCGTTTCCGGCATGCGGAAGGCCGGAATGCCGGCGTCTTCGAGCATCTTGCGCGCTTTGGCAACCTGTTCCTCACCCATCCAGCAGGTAAGCAGCGCCTTGCCGGTCTGGTCGTGGGCGTCGATTACGGCCTGCGCAACTTCAGCAGGCTGGGTCATTGCCTGCGGTGTCAGCATGACCAGGATGCCATCAACATCCGGGTCGCTGGCCACGGCCAGAATTGCGTCGCGGTAGCGTTCGGGTGTTGCATCGCCGACGATGTCGATCGGGTTGGCATGTGACCAGGTCGGAGGCAGGCAGTTATTCAGCTTCTGCATGGTCTCCATGTTCAACTCGGCGAGCGGAATGTCCAAGTCGCCGGCACGATCAGCCGCCATGGCGCCCGGGCCGCCGCCGTTGGTGATGATGGCCAGACGTTTGCCTTGCGGGCGGAACTTGGAGGCCAGTGCCTTCGATGCGTAGAACAGCTGCCCGACGTTCTTGACGCGTACCACGCCGGCACGGCGCACGGCGGCATCGAACACGGCGTCGGAGCCGGCGATCATGCCCGAGTGCGTTTGCACTGCCGCCGAACCTGCCGCATGGCGACCGGCCTTGAGCAGGATGATCGGCTTGATGCGGGCAGCGGAGCGCAGGGCGCTCATGAAGCGACGGGAATTACGGATGCCTTCGACGTAGAGCAGGATGTAGTGCGTGCGGTTGTCGTAGATGAGGTAGTCAAGGATCTCGCCGAAGTCGACGTCGGCCGTGCTGCCCAGCGAAATCACCGTGGAGAAGCCGACACCGTTGGACTTGGCCCAGTCGAGAACGGCGGAGCACATGGCGCCGGATTGCGATACCAGCGCCAGGTTGCCCACGTTGGCGGAAACCTTGGCGAAGGTCGAGTTCAGGCCCAGCGACGGACGGATGATGCCGAGGCAGTTCGGGCCAAGAACCCGGACGTTATAGCTGCGGGCGATTTCGAGCATCTTGCGCTCAAGCGCCGCGCCCGAATGGCCGGCTTCAGCAAAGCCCGAGGTGATGACGATGACGTTCTTGATGCCGCTGCGGCCGCACTGCTCGACGATCGTTGGCACAGTCTGCGGGCGGGTACAGATCACCGCCAGTTCGACGCGGGCGCCGATTTCCTCGATCGAGGCATTGGCTTGCACGCCATGAATCGTCTCGTGCTTCGGGTTGATGGCGTAGAGCCGGCCCTTGTAGCCAGCGTCGACAATGTTCTTGAAGATGATGCTGCCAACCGAGTTTTCGCGCTCGGAGGCGCCGATGACGGCAACGGATTTTGGTTCGAAGAGGGTCGTGAGATAGTGCTGTTCAAGCATTGGTGCCACCTTGTGGGTGAATGTATTCTGCCGGTTTATGGCTCAATCTGGTGTAGATTGTGCGTTGCAGCAATCTAGCACAAAACGTTGACAAAATCTTGGCAAATTTCCCTAATCCGGTACGAGAAAATGATCGCTTTATCCCTCGTTTGCCAGGCTGCTGGCAATTTCGAGGTTGCCGCTCAAGGTTCGGTGGATCGGGCAGCGGTTGGCGATTTCCAGCATCCGGTTTCGCTGTTCCAGCGTCAGATCGCCCTCCAGGGAGATGCGGCGGCTGATCCGGTCTATCTTGCCCTTGCCGTCAATTTCCACTTTTTCGTGCGAAAGCGTCACGCTGACCCGGGTCAGCGGCAAATTCTTCACCTCGGCATACATGCGCAAAGTCATCGAAGTGCAGGCGCCGAGTGCGGTGAGCAGATAATCGTAGGGAGCCGGGCCAGCGTCGGCACCACCCATCGAAGCCGGTTCGTCGGCAATGAGCGTGTGTGGACCGGCCTGAACTCCCTGTTGATACCTTCCCTGGCCATTTTCGGCGACGATCACTTCGCGATGTTCGTGGGCCATGCAAGCTCTCCTTGATTAAATCCGCGTTCGCGGCAGATGATAGCCGAATCGCAATGCACCGGAGTATGCAGGAATGCACGAAAACCTTGCCGAGGCTTCCGCCTGGGTGGCGCGTTTCGCTCGGCTCATCCCGAGTGGCGGCGCAACGCTTGACCTTGCTTGTGGCAGCGGCCGGCACACCCGCTTGCTGGCGGGCATGGGGCTCGCTGTCGAGGCAGTCGACCGCGACGCTGCAGCACTGGCGCAGCTGGCCGGCGTGCAGGGCGTTTCAGTGCGCGTTGCCGATCTGGAGCACGGTCCCTGGCCATACTCCGGCCGGCGTTTTGCCGGCATTGTCGTCACCAACTACCTGCATCGAGCGCTATTGCCGCTGATCGAAGGTGCGCTGACACCTGGTGGCGTGCTGATTTACGAAACCTTCATGGTCGGCAACGAGCGCTTCGGCCGGCCTTCCAACCCGGATTTCCTGCTGCGCTCGCAGGAGTTGCTGGAATTGGCGCAGGCCGCGAGGCTCCGCGTGATGGCTTTTGAGGAAGGCGAAACAAGTACTCCGAAGCCGGCGATGGTTCAGCGCCTGTGTGCGATCAGGGGGCGGTAGCTGCGTGGCAGTGAGTATTTGATCCGGCAACGTCCGCCGGGCCTTGGCGTGCCTTGGTGCGCCTCGGTGTTTTGAGCGCGGCATGGTTATCAGGTAAAATCGTGCTTTCCCGCTGCAGAAAAATCATGACCAAATACGTGTTTGTCACCGGCGGTGTGGTGTCCTCTCTCGGTAAGGGCATCGCCGCCGCCTCGCTCGGGGCCATCCTCGAATCCCGGGGCCTGAAAGTCACCCACCTCAAGCTTGATCCCTACATCAACGTCGACCCGGGCACGATGAGCCCGTTCCAGCACGGCGAGGTCTTCGTCACCGAAGACGGCGCGGAAACCGACCTCGACCTCGGCCATTACGAGCGCTTCACCAGCGCCAAGATGAAGAAGTCGAACAACTTCACCACCGGCCAAATCTACGAGTCGGTGATCAAGAAGGAGCGGCGCGGCGAATACCTCGGCAAGACGGTGCAGGTCATCCCGCACATCACCGACGAAATCAAGAACTCGATCAAGCGCGGTGCCAACGATGCCGACGTGGCCATCGTCGAAGTCGGCGGCACGGTCGGCGACATCGAGTCGCTGCCCTTCCTTGAAGCCATCCGCCAGATGGGCCTGGAAGAAGGCCGCAACAACGCCTGCTACATGCACCTGACGCTGCTGCCCTATATTCCGACCGCCGGCGAGCTGAAAACCAAGCCGACCCAGCACTCGGTCAAGGAACTGCGCGAGATCGGCATCCAGGCCGACGTGCTGCTGTGCCGCACCGACCGCCCGCTGCCGGACGACGAGCGGCGCAAGATTGCGCTGTTCTGCAACGTGCAGAAGGAGGCCGTGATCTCGGCCTGGGACGTGGACTCGATCTACAAGATCCCGATGATGCTGCACAACCAGATGCTCGACGAGATCGTCTGCCACAAGCTGCACATCCTGGCGCGCGCGGCGGACCTGTCGGCGTGGAGCAAGCTGGTGGACGCGCTCGAGCACCCGGAGCATGAGGCCGACATCGCCT
>JAUPVD010000298.1 GCA_030917225.1 Pseudomonadota bacterium | reverse complement strand
GCACACCATCGGCCAAGAACCGTCATTCCGCCCCTTCGACAAGCTCAGGACAAACCTGGCTTCGCCCGACCCGGAATCCAGAACGGCCGCTGAAACATCGACGAGCCCCGCTACTGGACCCCGGCACCCCAAGGGTACTTCCTGCGGGGCGCTTTCGCCGGGGTGACGTGCACCTCGCATCAGGAGTCCCCATGGATACCACCCGCCTCAAGAATTACTTCACTGGCCTGCAGTCACGCATCGTCGCCGAACTCGAAACCTTCGACGGCCAGCCCTTCCGCACCGACTCCTGGGATCGCCCGGAAGGCGGCGGCGGTATCTCGCGGCTGATCGAGCAAGGCAACTTCTTCGAGCGCGGCGGTGTCAATTTTTCGCACGTCACCGGCAAGTCGCTGCCCGCCTCGGCCACCGCTGTTCGCCCGCAACTGACAGGCCGTGCCTGGGAGGCGATGGGCGTGTCGCTGGTACTGCACCCGGAAAACCCCTACTGCCCGACGGCGCACATGAATGTGCGCTGCTTTGTCGCCAGCAAGGAAGGCGAAGACGATGTCTGGTGGTTCGGCGGCGGCATGGACATGACGCCCTACTACGGCAATGACGAGGACGTTCGCCACTTCCACACGACCTGCAAGGCGGCGCTCGCGCCCTTCGGCGACGAGGTCTATCCGAAGTACAAAAAATGGTGCGACGAGTACTTTTTCCTCAAGCACCGCAATGAACCGCGCGGCGTCGGCGGCGTCTTCTTCGACGATCTTAATGAAGGGGGCGCCAGCGGAGAAACGCCGTTTGAGCGCTGTTTTGCGCTGACCCAGGCGGTCGGCAACGTCTTCACCAAAGCCTATCTGCCGGTGCTGGCCAAGCGCCGCGACACGCCCTACGGCGAGCGCGAACGCGATTTCCAGGCCTATCGGCGCGGACGTTACGTGGAATTCAATCTGGTCTGGGATCGCGGCACGCTGTTCGGCCTGCAATCAGGGGGGCGCACCGAGTCGATCCTGATGTCGCTGCCACCGATCGTGAAGTGGCGTTACGACTGGAAGCCGGAAGCCGGCACGCCGGAAGCCGTGTTGTACGAAAAGTATCTCAAGCCGCAAGACTGGGCCTGAGAGTAGGCCTGTGAGCGGGCCTGATCGGCAGACGCACCGGCCAGCCTACTTGAGCTTGCCGGTCATCACCTTCAATCGGGAAGCATCTTTGACATCAAGTTTGCCGCCAGCCCCGGAAAGATTGCCGCAGGCGCATTTCGACGGGGTATGTGGCACTGAGCTGACGACGCTCTGGCATTCCATGCATTCGTAGTAATACATGGCCCCAGTTGGCAGCTTGTCCGGTGCAGGCGCCGGCACAAGGGGCGAGAAGCGGTAGATTTTCCGCAGATCGATGTTCAGCATTGCCCTGCACCTCCAGCAGATGGAAGGTTCAGCTTAACGCAATTCACTCGGAAACCGGAAGCTGCGCCGCAGCACGATAGTGCCGGTTTGCCTCGTCGGTTCGACCCAGCTGGTCAGCCAATGCCGCAAGTGCCAGATGGGCCTCGCGCGATGCTTCGATGGACAACGAAGCCTCCAGATAGCTCTGGGCCTTGCCCCACAATTGCTGCTGCATGCATAGGCGGCCCAGCGTCACCAGCAGTACCGCCTCGCGAGGATGCTGCTGGAGCCAGGCCTCCGCACAACCGAGGCGCGCCGCAGCATTGACACCGGCATCGCCATAAAGCGAGACCAACGCGCTGTCCCACTCCCGATTCAATTGGGTCTCGATCACCCAGCGAGCCTGTTCGTGATCGCCCAGCGCATTGAGCGCCTTGGCCACCTCACCCGCCAGTCGTGGCCCTGTTTCGCTGGCCGGTACGCGCCCGAGATAGGCACGCAACTGGCCAGCATCGCTGCATCGCTGGGCAATGTTCTCCCGATGCGCCTTCAGTTTGAGTTCGCGCGCCACCTCTTCCGCCAGCGCATCGCGTTTCTCCAGCTGCCGCGCGATGCGCAGCACCTCATCCCAGTTGCCGCAGCCCTGCTGCGCACGCAATTCCAGACGCAAGGCGGCGATGTGCCGGCCGGCAATCTGCTGCAGACGCGCAAGCACGGCGACAGCATCGTCGAAACGGCGGGCATCCAGGCACATCTCCGCTTCGAGCATCAGGCGCGCCGTCTCGGTACGTGCGTCATCAAGCGTCGCGCGATCCAGCCAGGCCTCCTGCTTGCCGGGCTCGCGCATGCGCTGTGCGGCACGGGCGGCAATCAGCGCTGCCAGCCCCGGCGCTTCGCCTGCCGCATGCGCTTCCGCCGCTTTTTTCAGGGCGTGGCCAAAGCGTCCTTCGAACAGCAGGCGCACCGCATCCTCGAATACTGCTGCAGATTTTTCCTTCCGGCGACGCTCGCGAAAATCGCGCACGCGTCCGGGCAGGGCAAGCGTCAGGGCAATGCCGCGCAAGGCGCCGTAGAGCAGCAGGAAGCTGCCCGCAAGCACTGCCAGCGCGAGATTGAGCGAGACTTCGACCCGCCACGGCGGCAACACCATGAGGACGTAGGCATCATTGAAGCGCGCCGCCATCGACAACCCGACCGCCAGCGCGAACAGTACGAGGAACCAGAACAGACCCCTCATTTGCGCGCATCTCGTACGTCACGCACGTCGCGAACATCCCTGTCACGGGCCAGCTTGAAGTTCCTGATGGCCGAAAGGCTCTCGTTGAGCGTCGGCAGATCGATCGCCACCTCGGACGCCCCCAGTTGCTTGAGCGAACCCAGGGCGGTCTGCACCGACTTATTCTGCGCGTCGAAATGGCGCTCCATCAGCACCTGCGAGACCTTCAGCTCATTACGGAAAGTCCACTGGTCGCGCGAGAGCAGCGCCAGCCGGGCGTTGAGCAAGCGCAACTTGATGTTTTCGCGCAGGAAGAAAACCTGCCCCGGCGCCAGGAGCACCGGTTCATCGCGATCGAATCGCTGGATGCGCACCAGCCCGCGCACCTCATGCCACATCTCGATGGCCAGCCGCTGCCAGGCGCTCGCCTCCGGCGGCACAACGGGGTCCTGGCGGGATTCTTCACGCGGCCGCACATCGACTGCCAGAGGCAGGGTATCGATGGCCGCCACGACATTTTCGAGACGCAGGCTCATGCTCGGCACATCGACCTGCGGCAAGGCTTTCAAACGATCGAGATCGCGCCCGAGCGACTTGCGCAGGCTGATGAACTGGGGGCGCGCAGAACCGGAAAGTCGCGCATCCGCCGCCTGCAACGCCAGGATCGCGCCTTGCACGTTGCCGGCCAACTGCAACTGCTGCGCGGCCAGCGTGACGCTCTGTTCGATCTCCGAAAGCGCCCATTCATCGCGGTTGCGCGCCAGATCCTGATAGAGGTTTTCGAGCGAGGCCTGCTGGCTCTGCGAGTCGGTCAGCTTGGATTCCAGCGCCCCAAGCTTGGCCTGCAGCGCCATCAACTGGTCCTGCGACTGTTTGGCCACCAGCCGGCTTTCCCTGCTGGCGCTGTCGCTGTCAGCCAGACGCTTGGCCAGTTCCTGCTGCGTGTCCGCCAGACGCAAACGGGTTTCGATCCACTGCCAGCCAGACAAGGCCAGCGCACCGGCAGCAACCCATAGCCACGGGTTCTGCCAGGTCGCGGATCTGGACGCCGTTGGCGCTGCATTGGCGGCTGCAACCGCGGGCTGAACAGCAGGCTGGGGCGGAGCCTGGGTTGCGGATGGCGATACGGGTTCGGCGGCGCCTGGCGCCTCGGCCACAGTCACCGCCGCTTCGACGGACTTGGAATTTTCTTCGCTCATGGTCAAGACCAATTATACGTGCACAACCCGGCAATGATGCCGGCATCAGCCGGCCCGGTCAGGATAAGCTTCTGCAGCCCAAGGGTCGCCGCGTTTTCGGCAATGCGTTCATGTGGCACGAATACCGGCGTCTTCGTCAGCCGTTCCCGACCTGCCGCATCGAGCATATCGACCAGATGGCGCAATCCCTCGCTGCTGGATACGGTCAGCGCATCCAGCCGGCCCTCGCGCCAGCGTGCCAGCAACGGTTCAGCGCCGCCGGCAGGGGCCGAACGCGAATAACAGGGAACACAGTCGACCAGGGCACCGCGTTCGCTGAGCGTGTCGGCCAGCAACTCACGACCGCCGTTGCCGCGAAAGATCGCTACGCGCTTGCCGGCCACGCATGCTGCCTGCAGCTCGGGCAATGCCAGCAGGGCTTCTGAATCGAAACGCTCGGTCGGTGCTACCGTTCCCGCCACGCCATGCGCCAGGAGCGCACGGACAGTTCCCTGGCCAACGGCCGCAGGCATCAGTTCAGCGGGCCACGGTCCGCGCGCCAGAATCTGCGGCAGGCTGTAGTCCACCGCGTTGGGGCTGATGAACACGGCCAGCGAATAGGCACTGATGCCAGCCACGGCATCAACAAGCGGTGCCGGGTCTGGCGCCGGGCCGATTTCGAGCAGGGGAAAAACAACAGCCTCGCCACCGGCCTGCGTAATCATGTCGGCAAGCGTGCCGGCCTGCGCCAGCGGCCGGGTCACGACGATGCTGCGCCCGGAGAGTGGACCAACAAGTGGGCCACCAATAATCGGACCGGAAGCAGAGCCGGTCATGGCGTCCGGATCAGCAGTGGGCAAGTTTCGCCAGGATGGCGTCAGCCCCCTGGTCGCGCAGCAGTTGCGCCAGCATGCGGCCGATTGTGTCGGCGTCTTCCGGCTTGCCGCGCAGCTCGCCGCTGACCATTTCCTTGCCGTCCGGCGTCGCCACGAAACCGCGCAGCCAGAGGTCGCCGCCGTCGGGTCCATTCTCGATGATCGCGTAGCCGCCGAGCGGTACCTGGCAACTGCCGCCGAGGGCGCGCGAGAAGGCACGTTCGGCCTGCACGCAATGCGCCGTTTCAGCGTCGTTGAGTGGCGCAATCCAGGCCGCTGCGTCAGCCCGATCGGCCAGCACTTCGATCCCCAGCGCGCCCTGGCCCGGTGCCGGCAATGACTGTTCCGGCGTCAGCACGGTCTTGATGCGCGCCTTCAGGCCGAGACGGATGAGTCCTGCGGCGGCCAGGATGATCGCGTCGTACTGCCCTTCGTCCAGCTTGCGCAAGCGCGTGTCGAGGTTGCCGCGCAAGGGTTCGATTTTCAGTTGCGGATATTTTGCCCGCAGGATCGCCTCGCGGCGCAGGCTGGAAGTACCGACCACGGCACCGGCCGGCAGATCGTCGAGTCCGGCATATTTGTTCGAGACGAAAGCATCGCGTGGATTCTCGCGCGCCGTGATGGCCGTCAGCGAGAACCCTTCGGGCATCTCCATCGGCACATCCTTCAGCGAATGCACGGCGAGGTCGGCACGACCTTCCTCCATCGCCACTTCGAGTTCCTTGATGAACAGGCCCTTGCCGCCGATCTGCGACAGCGGGCGATCGAGGATCTGGTCTCCGCGTGTGGTCATGCCGAGAATGCTCACCTCGGCACCGACGTATAGAGCGCTCAGGCGATCACGAATATGCTCTGCCTGCCACAAGGCAAGACGGGATTCGCGTGAGGCAATGACGATTTTTTTCGGGGCGGAAACGTTGCTGGTGGCTGAGTTCAAGGCGAGATCCCTGCAGGCAGTGGGGTTACGAAATTCCGGGCAATTTTATCATGGCCAGCTGAGGCCTCGCGGGCCGAAACCGGCGCAATACGGAAAGCGAAACCGACAATGAGTGACAAGCCCGACCACCAGCGGCCGGAACATCCGGATTTCTGGGACAAACGCTTCGACGAAGGCACCACGCCATGGAATGCGGGCGGTGTGCCGCAGGCGCTGAGGGATTATGTGGCGAAGCAGGAAGGTCGGCCGAGCGCGCTGATCCCCGGCTGCGGCCATGCCTGGGAAGGTGCCTGGCTGGCGCAGCAAGGCTGGGAAGTTACGGCACTGGATTTTTCTGCGGCGGCCATCGAAGCGGCAAGGGTGCTGCTGGGTAACTGGCAGGGGCGGCTCGTCTGCGGCGACTTTTTCAGCTTTGCGCCGCCCGCCCCCTACGAACTGGTTTACGAACGCGCCTTCCTCTGCGCGCTACCGCGCAAACTGTGGGAGGACTATGGTCGACGCATGCACGAGTTGCTGGCTCCCGGTGGCCGGCTGATCGGTTTTTTCTTCTTCAGCGACGAGCCGAAAGGGCCGCCGTTCGGCACCACCCCGGAAGCACTCGATACGCTGCTGTCGCCGTGGTTCGTTCGTGAAGACGACTGCCCCGTGGGTGATTCGATACCGGTTTTCGCGGGCCGGGAACGCTGGCAGGTCTGGCGGCGGAAAGACTGACTCAGTTCAGGCGTGCGGTCGCCGACGCAGAGCAATCACCACGCATCGCGTCGTCAATAGTGGCATCAAGTTCGTCGCCAACCAGACGATGCAGGCCATCGACCACCTGCGGCCAGCAGTTGGCGGCCTGCTGCTTGCGCAGCCAGCGATAACGCACGGCATCCTCAAGCAAGCTGCTCAAGCTGTTGCTGCACTCTTCGAGGCTATCGACCATGGTCAAACTTGCGCTTTCAATCATCCCGACATCCCTTGTATTCAAACGAGCGTCAACTATCGGCGAATGCCGGCAGATGCACCATTCGCACTACTACCCATAGCCGCTAAGTAGTCCTACGCAAGCGGCCCGGACAACGGCACGACGGAGCAGCGGCCCATTACAATAGCTGCTCAGCCCAACCCCGGAGCCGACAGCACCATGCGTCTCAGGCAAAAGATCATCGTTCTCGCCGTACTGCCTGTGGTAGCCGCCGTACTCGCCATTGCGGCACTGGTGGCATTGCAGTCGCGGGAACTGGCCCGGCTGGAAGCGGTTCTGCTCGAAGAAAGCATGCTCGCCGCCAAACGCACGGAGCTTCGTCACTACGTGCAGATCGCGCAGACCTCGATCGAGCATATCTACGAAGGTGGGCGCGACGATGCGCTGGCGCGGGAAGAGGTAAAGCGCATCCTGAGCACGATGAGCTTCGGCGACGACGGTTATTTCTTTGCCTACGACCGCAGCGGCACCAACCTCGTGCACCCGCGCGAACCCGACCTCATCGGCCAGAATCTCTGGGAGGTTCGCGATCCGCAGGGGGTCGCCGTCATCCAGCGCCTGATTGGCATCGCTCGTGACGGTGGCGGCTTTCTCCGCTACATCTGGAACAAGCCATCGACGGGCCAACCGGCCGACAAGCTGAGCTATGTCGTCAACCTTGAGCGCTGGGGCTGGATGTACGGCACCGGCATTTACCTTGATGACGTCGCTGCCGGCACACAGAAGATCAAGGAACAGGCCGCCGCCAACATCACGGCGACCATGCTCGGCCTGGCCGCCGTGGCGGTGACGGCAGCACTGGCCGTCTTCGCCGGCGGCATGGCGCTCAACATCAGCGAACAACGCATCGCCGACCAGCAGCTCAAGCAATTGACACAGCGACTGGTCTCGTCGCAGGAGGAGGAGCGGGCCCGTGTGTCGCGCGAGCTGCACGACGGCCTCTCGCAACTGCTGGTATCCACCAAGTTCCGCTTCGAGCTGGCGCAGGAGCGTCTGCAGAACGGCCGCGGCGATGCGTCGGCGGCCATCGACGATGGCATCGCCGGTCTCTCCGAAGCAATCAGCGAAATCCGGCGTATCTCACACAACCTTCGCCCCTCCCTGCTTGACAACCTTGGGCTGCCAGCAGCGCTCGAACAACTCGCCGAGGATTTCGGGCGGCGCACCGGCATCGCCGTACATACCGCGATTGGCCCACTCCCCACCCTTGCAGCGGGCAGTGCAACGACAAGCCTTTATCGGGTGGCGCAGGAGGCGCTGACCAACATCGAGCGCCATGCCCATGCGAGACACGTCGAGCTGACGCTCGACAGCGACAGCAAGCGCCTTCGCCTCTCGCTGCGCGACGACGGCATCGGCCTCGATGCCTCGGGTCCGCTACGCAAGGGCATCGGCTTGCGCAACATGCGGGAGCGGGTGGAGCACCACGGCGGCACGCTTGAGGTCTGCCAGGGCAACGATGTCGGCGGCACGCTGCTGGTCGTTCAGGTCCCGCTTGCAGCAGCGATGGAGGAAAATGCGACATGAACCAGCGCAACGACGAAACATCCGCCGCAACCGCCATCCGCATCCTGCTGGTAGACGACCACCAGCTGGTTCGCGACGGACTGCATTCCCGGCTCGGTGAAACTCCGGGTATCGAGGTCGTCGGCGAAGCCGGTACCGGCAGCGAGGCACTCGCGCTTGCCGCCGAACTGCGCCCCGACCTCGTCCTCCTCGACATCGGTTTGCCCGACATGAGCG
>JAUPVD010000297.1 GCA_030917225.1 Pseudomonadota bacterium | reverse complement strand
CACATGACGATCGACAACCTGTTTCGGCGTGATGAAGCGTGCCGCCTTCACCACCGGATTGGTCACTACGCGGAAGATTTGATACACCACGTTCTTCTCGCGCGAGGCGCCCGCCAGAACGTAGAGCAGCCCTTGCCCAAGGAGAAAAAATCCGGCCACCTCAACGAGTGAACGTAATACGCTGACAAGCAGCAATTCAATGTTTACCATGTCGTTTCCAAAATAGTTTTCTGCATTTTAAGACAACCTGAAGACGAGGAGACAAAGGGGCATGAATTTCGAACAATGGCGCCATAACAAGCGCGCATGGATGTTTCACTTCATCGGTAACGAAACTCGTGCCTACGATGAATACGTCATCGCCTATCGCCACAACCCCACTGCCGAAGCCGCACGCAGCCTCGGCAGCATTACTGCAAAGCGTGAAAAGCTCATTGACGCCATACGCTGGTTCGAAGAAGCCGTACGCCTTGAACCCGAAGACGCCGAAACCTGGTTCAACCTCGGCTTTGTCCGCGAACGTGGTGGTCTGCTGCGCGAGGCGATCGAGGCTTTTCGTGAAGCCGTTCGTCTGAAACCGAGCGTAGACCGCGCCTGGTACGGAATGGGCATGACCCACGCAGCTCTCGGCGAACACCCCGAAGCATTGCAGGCGCTTGAAGAAGCCGCACGACTGCAACCGCTGAATGCCGAGGCCCGCTACCAGTTGGGTATGGCCTGCTTTCATTGCGGCGACCTCAAGCGCACGCGCGCTGCCATCATCGAGTTGAAAAACATGGATTCCAAACGCGCCAACAAACTGATCAAGGATACCGGCAGCCAGGAATTCGACGACCTGATCACCCAACTCCCCTTCTGATCCCGACTCGCTACGGCCCCGCCTGGCCAACCTGCCAGACGGGGCTTTCGCATCACTTTCATAGAACATCCAGCCGCAAAAAAGGCCCGCCGAAGCGGGCCTTGAAAAGCTGGCTTGTGCACTCAGACAAGCCAGCAGAGGCGTTATGCACCCGCAGTGTTGATATCACCTTCAAGGTTCGGATAACGGACGTGGTCAACCAGCTCCTGAACTTCCTTGGACGGTGCCGGGGAAATCAGAGAACCGACGATCAGACCGATGAAGCCGGCCGGGATACCGAAGATGCCTGCGGAGATCGGGTTGATGTCCCACCACTTCGGCGCATTCACACCAAAGAACGGATAGGTCAGGTACATGTAGTACATGCAGATCCCGAGTCCGGCGAGCATGCCGATAATGGCACCCAGCTTGTTCGCCCGTTTCCAGAACACGCCAAGCACCAGCGCCGGGAAGAAGCCCGAGGCGGCCAGCGAGAAGGCCGCACCAACCAGGAACAAGATATCACCCGGCTTCAGTGAGGTGACGTAGGCCGCAAGGGCTGCCACCACCAGCAGGAGCGCTTTCGAAACCCCGATACGGCGGGTCGTCGGCGCATTCGGATCGATCATCTTGTAGTAGACGTCGTGCGACAGCGCGTTGGCGATGGTCAGCAGCAGACCGTCGGCCGTAGAAAGCGCAGCCGCCAGACCGCCGGCAGCGACCAGACCGGAAATCACATACGGCAAACCGGCGATCTCGGGCGTGGCAAGCACGATGAGGTCGCCGCCGATGGTGATTTCGGCGAGCTGGACGATACCGTCCTTGTTGATGTCGGCTATCGCCATCAGCGTCTTGTCCACCGTTGCCCAGTTTGATACCCAGGCTGGTAGCGACGCGAAGGACGAACCCACCAGTGCGCTGTACACCTCGTACTTCGCCAGAATGGCCAGAGCCGGCGCCGTGAAGTAGAGGAGGAAGATGAAGAACAGCGACCAGAACACCGAGACGCGTGCTTCCTTCACCGATGGCGTCGTATAGAAGCGCATCAGGATGTGTGGCAGCGCAGCGGTACCGACCATCAGACAGAGAATGAGCGCCAGGAAGTTCTTCTTGGCGATGGCGCGGGCGTTGTCATCCTTGGCTGCGAAGGCCTCGGCGTGTGCCTAGACCGGAGCTGCCTTGGCTGCCGCTCCTCCCTTGGCCGCTGTCCAGGCTTTCTTCGCTGCAGCCGGATCGGCCGGGAAGTCCTTCACTGCCTTTTCTGCAGCTTCGATCGTCTTGGCATCGGCACCCGTCGTGCGCAGTTCGGTGACCTTGCCGACCAGTTTCTCCTTCTCCTCAGCGAGGAACTTGGCACCGCCCGTTTCCAGACCTTTCAGTCGGGCATCGGCATCAGCAGCACGCTGACGGAAGATGGCGCGTACCTCTTCCTCCTTGGCCCCCTTCGGCGTCGCCTTGTCGTTGAACTGCTTCTCCAGCGCCGTTACCTTCGGCAGAGCCGAAGTGTAGGCAGAGATCTGCGGCACCGGAATACCGGTGTGCTTCACCGACAGCCAGACCACCGGGATCATGTAGGCCACGATCAGGATGATGTACTGCGCCACCTGCGTCCACGTGACGGCACGCATGCCGCCCAGGAACGAGCACACCAGGATGCCGCCCAGACCCACGAAGATGCCGACCTCGAACGCCAGGCCCGACAGGCGGGTGGTGATCAGGCCGACGCCGTAGATCTGCGCCACCACGTAGGTGAACGAGCACAGGATGGCGGCCACGATGCCCAGGAAGCGCGGCACGTTGCCGCCGTATCGCT
>JAUPVD010000296.1 GCA_030917225.1 Pseudomonadota bacterium | reverse complement strand
GACGCGTGCGCCCATTTTTACGAAAGAAACTGATGACTTTTGAAGAAATTGGCCTTCACCCGGCCGTACTGAAAGCGCTCGCCGATGCGGGCTATACCGAACCGACTCCGGTACAGGCACAAGCCATTCCCGCCGCCATTGAAGGGCGCGACCTGCTGGTTTCCTCGCAGACTGGCTCCGGCAAGACAGCTGCCTTCGTGCTGCCGGCCCTGCACAAGTTTGCTTCGGTCGAAGCCGCACCCTTTGCCAAGACTCCGAACCAGGAACGCCAGGCCACCCGCGCCCGTGGCGAGCGTCCGCGCTTTGCCCCGGCACAACCGAAAATGCTGGTACTGACCCCGACGCGCGAACTGGCGCTGCAGGTCACCACCGCCACCGACAAGTACGGCGTGCACCTGCGCCGCATCAAGGCCGTCTCGATTCTCGGCGGCATGCCTTATCCGAAGCAGATGCAACTGCTGTCGCGCAACCCGGAAATCCTGGTGGCGACACCGGGTCGTCTGATCGATCACATGAATTCGGGCAAGATCGACTTCTCGCAACTGCAGATCCTCGTCCTCGACGAAGCCGATCGCATGCTGGACATGGGCTTCATCGACGATATCGAGACGATCATTGCCGCGACGCCGGAAAGCCGCCAGACCATGCTCTTCTCGGCGACGCTGGATGGTGAGATCGGTCGCATGGCCCAGCGCATCACGCGCACGCCGCAAACGATCAGCATCGCCGGCTCGCAGACCAAGCACGAGAATATCGAGCAGAAAATGCACTTCGTCGATGACATGGCGCACAAGAATCGCCTGCTCGACCACCTGCTGCGTGATGCCGCGCTGCATCAGGCCGTCATCTTCACCGCCACCAAGCGCGATGCCGACAATATTGCCGGTCAGCTCAACGAAGCCGGCTTTGCCGCCGCACCGCTGCATGGCGACATGCATCAGGGTGCCCGCAACCGCACGCTCAACGCGCTCCGCCAGGGCCAGGTACGCATTCTCGTGGCTACCGACGTCGCTGCCCGCGGCATCGACGTGCCGGGTATCACCCATGTGTTCAACTACGATCTGCCGAAATTCCCGGAAGATTATGTGCACCGCATTGGTCGTACTGGCCGTGCCGGTCGCAGCGGCATTGCCGTGTCGCTGGTGAATCACGCCGAAGGCATTCATGTGAAGCGCATCGAGCGCTTCACCAAGCAACTGATTCCGGTCGAGGTTGTTCCGGGTCACGAGGCGAAGCGCACGCCGGCGCCACGCAAGGCCAAGCCGGCCGGCTGGAAACCGGGGCAGGGCAAGAGCTACGGCAAGCCCTCGGGCGGTAGTGGCAGCTATGCCCGCGACGGTGAGAAGCGTTATGGCAAGCCGGGTGGTTCGCGTCCGGAAGGTTTTGGGCCGAGAAACGCCGATGGCTTCAAGAGCGAAGGATTCAAAGGCAACCGTTCGGAGAGTCATACCAGCCGCCCGGATAATTTTGGCAACCGTCCGGAACGCGCCGAGCGTGCTGACAGCCGCCCGGACAACTTCGGCAACCGCGCCGACTACCAGCAGCCACGGACAAACAGCGCGCACGGCGATCGCCGTCCGGGGCACCATGCCAACGGTACCGGTGCGCCACGTCGCGATGGCTTCAGCAAGAGTGCTCCGCGCACCGGTGACAAGCCGCCGCGCCGGACCTGGACCGATCGCTAATCTTTTGACCTGATCAGCAAGGTCAACACCAAAAGCCGCCGGCACTGCCAGCGGCTTTTTTTTGCCTCAACTCCAGCCGTATCGTGAATGACCGGCCCCCGAAATGGACAAGCTCTATAATTTCCCGAGTTTCTCAACCCCGTCCCCAGGCTAAACCAATGAAATCGCGAGACAACGATCCGATCTGTAACCGGAATCCACGCCCGGACTTCCCTGATTTTTCGACCGTACTGGCACAGAATGCCTCGCGCCGATGTTTCCTCCAGGTCGCGGCAGGCAGCGCCTTGCTGACTGCGCTTGGCATGCCGGAATGGGTGTCGGCAGCAGGTCGCCCGGCTGCTCCAGCGATCGGCTTTGTCTCACTGGTGGCGGGCATTGAAGACAGTGTCCGCATCCCCGTCGGCTACAACTTGCAGCTGCTCTATGCCTGGGGGGACCCCATTTCCGACGGGCCGCCTTTTCGTGCTGACGCCTCCAACAGCGCTGCCGATCAGGCACAGCAGGCTGGCATGCACCACGACGGCATGCATTTCTTTCCGTTTGTCGAGAATGGGCGGCCTTCCTCGAACCACGGGCTGATGTGCATCAATCACGAATACACCGATGACGGATTGCTGCACACCGACGGCATGGCGACCTGGTCTACCGAGAAAACTTTCAAGTCCCAGAACGCACATGGTGTCTCGGTTATCGAAGTCCGGTACGAGAAGGGGGCCTGGCGGGTGGTGCGCCCTTCAAACTATGCTCGGCGCATCACGGCGCGCACGCCGATCCGCATTTCCGGGCCAGCAGCGGGATCATCGGCCCTGCGCACCAAGGATGACCGGCGCGGCAATGTCGTCTTCGGCACCATCAACAATTGCGCCATGGGCGTTACGCCTTGGGGAACCTATCTGACCTGCGAGGAAAATTTCAACGGCTACTTCAATGGTCTTGATGCGCCCACGCCGGAACAGAAACGCTACGGTATCCGCCGGAATGGTTCCGGCATGCGCTGGCATGAACACGATGGCCGATTCGACCTGGCGACTGAACCAAATGAGGCCAACCGCTTCGGCTGGGTGGTCGAAATCGACCCGTGGAACCCTGCCAAGCCACCGATAAAACGTACGGCGCTCGGCCGTTTCAAACATGAGGGGGCAACGGTGACCCTCGCCGGCGATGGCCGCGTCGTGGTTTACATGGGGGACGACGAGGCCTTCGAATACATCTACAAATTCGTTTCGCAGGAGGCATTCGACCCAAAAAAACCGTCCTCCGACCTGCTTGACCGGGGTTCCCTGCATGTCGCACGCTTTCGTGCGGATGGCAAAGGCGAGTGGGTCGAACTAACGCATGGTCGCAATGGGCTCGACGAAAAAGCCGGCTTTGCTGACCAGGCAGACGTGCTGGTGCGCGCACGCATGGCGGCTGACATCGTCGGTGCCACGCGCATGGACCGCCCGGAGTGGATCGCCGTTCACCCGGTCTCAGGCGAGGCATACTGTTCCCTGACCAACAATGGCAAGCGTTCGGCAGATTCTGTCGATGCGGCAAACCCGCGCGCAGCAAACCGTTTCGGGCACATTATCCGGTGGCGTGCCACCAATGGCGATGCAGCAGCAAGCGGGTTCGAGTGGGATGTATTCGTGCTTGGCGGCAACCCGGCCCACCCGGATGAAGCAAAGCGAGGCACGATCAAGGGAGATGGCTTTGGCAACCCCGACGGGCTATGGTTCGATGCCGACGGGCGCTTGTGGATCCAGACGGACGTTTCTACCGGCAGCCTGAACAAGGGTGACTACGAAGGGCTGGGCAACAACCAGATGCTGGTTGCCGATATCAATACCGGCGAGACGAAGCGCTTCCTCAGCGGTCCCCGTGGTTGCGAAGTCACGGGCATCACGCGGACACCGGATGGCACAACGCTGTTTGTCAATATCCAGCACCCTGGCGAAACTGCCGGTGCGCGCTCGGACCCGGCAAACCCGACAGCGGTCTCGGCCTGGCCGGCAAATCAGTTCAAGGAAGCAACCGGGGGCAGGCCACGCTCGGCGACACTGGCGATCACACGCCAGAATGGCGGGGTTGTTGGCACCTGAGCCAATCAGGCAGGCGAGTTGAAACGACAGCCATCGCGGCCATCAGCCTTGACGCGATACATTGCGTTGTCGGCCCGGTCGAGGAGGAGGGTAGCGTCATCGCCATCCTCCGGAAAAAGGCTGATGCCGATGCTGGGTGTGACCACCACCTCTATGCCACCCGCAACAATCGGACGACGCAAAGCCTCTCTGACTGCAACGGCAACGCGCAGTGCATCGTCGGCATCCCGGATCTCGTTGAGCAGCATGACAAACTCGTCGCCGCCGATGCGCGCCAGAAAATCCGACTCGCGGATGACGTGCGCCATGCGGCGGCCGGCTTCGATCAGCACCTGATCACCGGCTGAATGGCCAAGCGTGTCGTTGACTGTCTTGAAGTGGTCAAGATCGGTAAATAAGAGGGCAACGCGCTGCCCGTTGCGGCGTGCCACGGCGATAGACTGCGGTAGTACGGCATCCAGCGCGAAGCGGTTGGCCAAGCCGGTCAGGGGATCATGATGGGCAAGGAAGCTGATCTTGTCCTCGATCAGCTTGCGTTCGCTGATATCCGAAAAAACTCCGACATAGTGGGTAATTTCCCGGCTTTTCGGGTCGTGCACCGCATCGATATGCATCCAGCAGGGTATTTCACTTCCATCGCGGCGGCGATTCCAGATTTCGCCCGACCAGTGCCCGCTGGCCGTCAGCTTTCGCCACATGGCGTCAAAAAAAGCGGCATCATGCCGCACTGAACGGACCAGCGATGAGCGCATGCCGAGCACCTCGGCACGGCCATATCCGGATATTCGTTCGAAAGCGGGATTGACTTCGATGATTCGTGTCGTCGCGTCGGTGATGAGTATCGCTTCCGACATTCCTCGGTAGATCTGTTCGGCCAGGCGCAGCAAGGTGCGAGCCTCTCGCCGGCGCGTGACATCCTGGATGAGCAGCCAATAGCAGTCGGCATCGCCCCCGCTTCCAGCATCACCCGGAACACTCCCGGTTTCGTCGGGACCTCCGTCGGGCATGGGTGAATGGCGGAGCGTAACCCAGCACCGGGTGCCATCGACGGCAAGGAACGAGGTTTCGTGTTGTTCACCCGCCGGATACTGGCGTGACTGTCGCCACAGCGAGACTATCTGTTCCTGCCAGCTTTGCTCTCGGATAATTCCGGGATCATCAGACGTCACACCAAGGATGGTCAGCAGCTTTTCGTTCCACTCGAGAAGTCTGCCATCAGCGGCAACCAAGGCTATTCCAGCAAGCGGTGATTCAAACAGACCGCGATAGCGATGCGCTCGTTGCTCCGCAAGCTGTTTGTCCCGCATCAGCGCTGCTCGTCCGCGCAAGGCAAGCACGATCAGCACAACAAGTGCCGCCGTGAGCAGTGCAGCCAGGAGAGCAAGCGTCAGGAGGAGGGCACTATGCACAATGGTGGCCTAGTGCAGCGTGCTGTTTGTCGCGAAAATTTCCTCCAGGCGACCGTTGAAGCGGCGGAAACCCGCGAGTATCTCCGGATCGAAGTGTCCTGGCTGTGAGCGTCCGTCGCCCTGGAGGAGAATCCGCAGCGTTTCGTCGTGCGTCAGGGCGGCCTTGTAAGGGCGCTGGCTGCGCAAGGCATCGTAACGGTCGCAAAGCATCACGATCCGCCCCGAGAGGGGGATTTTCTCGCCGGCCAATGCGTCCGGATAGCCGCTGCCATCCCAGCATTCATGGTGGCTGGCTGCAATTTCAGCGCCCATCGCCAGAAATGGGGAACTGGTTTGCGAACAAAGCACTTCGGACCCGACCTGGGGGTGTCGTTTGACTATCGCCATTTCGTCCGGGGTCAGCGGCCCCGGCTTTAGCAGGATGTTGGCCGGCACCACGATCTTGCCGATGTCGTGCATCGCACTGGCGTAAAAAAGCGATTCGGCATAGCCCGGCGCCATGCCCAGAATCTCGGCCATCGCCCTGCTCAAATGAGCGATGCGGGCGATGTGACCGGCTGTATCATGGTCCTTGAACTCGACAACGCGCGCCAACGCGAAGATGGTCTCGACATGACTGCCGCGCAGTTCGGCAGTTTTTTGCCTGACCTGGCGATCAAGCAACTGATTCATGTTGCTGAGAAAATCGCCGTATTCCTTGAGACGCAACAGATTGCGTACCCGGATCACAAGTTCGGCAGGATCGATGGGCTTGGTCAGGAAGTCTTCCGCACCGATTTCCAGACCACGCAGCCTCGATTCACGGTCGCCGAGCACGGTCACCATGACAATCGGTATGTGTGCGGTCTGTGGGCTGGTTTTCAGTCGGCGTGCCGTCTCGAAACCATCCATGCCGGCCATCACCAGATCCAGTACAACCAGATCCGGCCAACCTTCCGCTGCAACGGCAAGGGCTTCCAGCCCGCTGGTGACGGCGCGCGTCTCGTGGCCACTTTTCTGCAGAAGTGCGGAAATGAAGCTGCAGATGGATTTTGCGTCATCCACAACGAGTATGCGGCCACGGATCTTGTTGTCCGCCAATACCGGCATGTGATCGTGTTCAATAGTCATGATCGCCCCTTCGTACTGATGCAGCGGACCTGCGCCCCAAGATGCAGCATCCACGAAGATTGAGTATAGGACGAATGAATAACTAAGCAATGCCGGCAACGGCAAAAGTTGCTGCAAGAATATCGTCATCAGCTAAAATTAATATAACGTTATCTAAATGAGAAGGACATGAACCGGGATACGGAGAAAATCCATCCGAAAAAAGGGCGACCGCGCAGCCGTTTTGCCGAGCGTGATGAGCAGGTACGACAGAACATGCGCCTCTATCGCGCCCGGCGGGCCGCCGAACTGGAAGCCTTGGCTCGAGCGCTTGACCGGCTGAGCGATGCTGTCGCTCTTGCAGATACCGAAAAATGTACCCAGGCCGCGCAGGTGGTTGCGGCAATGTGGTCTTCGGGCAGCATCCGCGAGAGCGTAATCAAGTCGAGAAATCAACGTCAGGCGCAAGCCAGGAAAACAACGATCAGCGAAGGTGCTTGATACAATTAGCGCCGATGAACGACGAATTTTTCATGCGTGAGGCGCTTTCCCTCGCACGCTCGGCGGAATGCCTGGGTGAAGTGCCGGTAGGGGCGATTGTCGTGCGCGACGGCGAGATCGTCGGGCGCGGCTTCAACTCACCGATTGGCGAAAGCGACCCTACCGCCCATGCCGAGATCGCTGCGTTGCGTGATGCCGCCCGCAATCTGGAAAACTATCGCTTGCCCGGCTGCAGCCTTTACGTCACGCTCGAACCCTGCGCCATGTGTGCCGGCGCCATTCTGCATGCGCGCATCGCGCGGGTTGTTTATGGCGCGCGCGACCCGAAAACCGGTGTCCACGGCAGTGTTGTCGACCTGTTTGCCGTCGAGCGCCTGAACCACCATACAGAAGTGCTGGGCGGTATCCTTGCCGATGACTGCAGCAGCATGCTCTCCGCCTTTTTCGCTGCGCGAAGACGCAGCCGAAGCCAGTGACAGCACTGATCCGCATCTCGATTCCACGGCAATCGCTGGAACTGTGCGATCAATCCGGTCAGGTCTTGCAATGTTGGCCCGTTTCAACCGCCACCAAAGGCGTTGGCGAGGTATCCGGCAGCTACTGCACACCGCGCGGCCAGCATGTCGTGCGCGCCAGGATTGGCGCAGGCCAGCCCGAGAACACCGTATTCGTGCGCAGAAGACCCACAGGCGAGCTGTATACGCCGGAAATGGGCGAAAATTACCCGGAAAGAGACTGGATACTGACCCGTATTCTCTGGCTATCGGGTTGCGAACCCGGTTTTAACCGGCTCGGCGAAGTGGACACCATGCGTCGCTACATTTACATCCATGGCAGCCCCGATTCGGCACGCATGGGGGCGCCCGGTTCGCACGGCTGCATTCGCATGCACAACGCTGACATCATCGCCTTGTTCGACCAGGTACCGGTCGGTACGCCTGTGCAGATCAACAGTTAGGGAATTCCACCCGGACCTCTTGGGCCACGCCAGCCGAGGGGCCAAAGCTCCGCTCAACCATCGTTCCGGATCCATCCTCCCGCTGCATCAGCAAGGTTGACGCGCGCGTACCGTAATCTGGTGAGCGCACGAATACGGCAGACAGCAAACGTTCCCACGTCAGCGGTACGCCTGTCGCTGGCAGGCAGGCATCGGGGACGATCTCGTCATCAGCCAGCAGGTCGAAAAAACTGTTTTCGTCGGGCAATCCGGCCAATGCCCGGACAAATCGCTGTTTTGACGTGGCGAGTTTCGGCCAGGGGGTATCGAGCAGGTGGTTGGAAACACCATAGATACCGGGCGCCAGAAGGCGAGGGGCCGCGTCGCGGTTGCTGCAGTACCAGAGCTCATGGCCATCGGATAGCAGCAGATTGAAACCGGAAAAAGCACTCATGTCGAGCATGGCAACATAATCTGCGGCGGTCGACGTACCTACCAGAAAATCACGCGTCAACAGACCGCGCGACCGCAACCCTGCAGGCTGGCCCGGTTCGCGGACATTGGTGACCGCCGCAAAGCGGCCGCTATCGTTTGCACCCAGCCAAGTCCCGCCGGCTTCCAGATCGCGGCCACCGAAGACATGGGGATTGTCGGGCCAACGACCGGCAGGCGCGGTTGCACGCGCATGGAATTCATCGCGGTTGGCGGCAACCACCAGAGGGAAACTCTGGTGTTGCTGCCAGGCGAGGACGATCAGGCACATGGCCCGGTGCCAGTCAGAACAGGCGGGCGGCTACGCGGCGACCGGTGAGGCGGAAACGGCGACACCTTCGCGGCTACGCAGGCATACGCCAGTTTCGGCAGCTATTTCCATGACGACGGCCAGCGCTTCGAAGGCGCCATCAGGTGCGGCGGCGGCAGTCACGACCATCCCGCAGGACTGGTCCGGGGCTGCCGCCGAAAACAGCTCATCGCCAGCAACCATGGCCTCGCCAGCCTTGAGTCGATAGAGGTGACGCTTGACCTTGCCCAGATACTGGGTGCGCGCGACGATCTCCTGGCCGGGGTAGCAGCCCTTGTGGAAGCTGACGCCGCCGATACGCTCGAAATTGGCCATCTGCGGGACAAACTGCTCGCGGGTAGCCTCGGTCACAATCGGTAGGGCGGCCTGGATATCGAGCCAGCGCCATGCCGCCACACCCACCGGGCGAGCTGTGGCAACGAGCTTTTGCCACACCGCCGGGGCTGCGGTGCTGCTGGCGGCAACATGGAAACGGTTTTCTTCGATTCGAACAACCGTACCGCCATCGAAGGGCAGGCTCTTCATCAATTCCGGGACAGGCAAGCCCGCTGTCGCCAGTGCGGCAGTCGCCTGCGGACCGGACAGCCCGAGCAGGGCCATGTCATCGCCGCCCGGCGTTACCGTGACCTTGGCACGCAGGACGTACATCTGCAGACGCTTGGCGATGGCTGGTACCAGATCGGCGGACAATTCGAGCACATAATCGTCCGCTTCCCGCCAGACGACGAAGCTCGCCACCATCCGCCCCTTGGCGCTGCACCAGGCTGAATGCTGCACAAGTTCGCTACCGAGATGATTGACATCGCTGGTGAGCTGGTTGTGCAGGAAGGACTTGGCTTCCTCCCCGGCAACACGAATGACGCCAAGATGGGTCAGGGGGGCGACAACGGTGCCGTCCCTTGCCGTATTCAACTCGCTGGCGGCATCGCCGAAATGCTGAATCTGAGCTGCATCGAACTGTGCGCCAGCCGCACCAAGAGTGTCTTTCCAGAGGGGGTTCATTTGTGCCGAATCTCGTGTGGGGAGTCGTGTGGGAAGGGTGCTTTCGGCTATTATAGCGCCTCCGCGAAGTGCTTCATTAACCTCGGCGCGCCCTTCTCTGTTCCTTGTTTTACAGGGCTCGACGCCAACCCGACAAGCGTTTCATGCTGAAATTTCTGCGCCGTTTGCTTCTGCTGGGATTCTTTGCCTCGCTCGCAGCCGCAGGTGCCTTCTACTGGCTGGCGACGTCGCCGGTAACGCTGCGCAATTCTCCTCTGGATTTCACGGTCTCCCCCGGCAGTTCGCTGCGCAGTGCGGCACAGCAGGTTTCCGAAGCCGGTGTCCAGTTGCATCCGCTGGTACTGGTGATGTTGGGGCGCCTCTATCGGGTCGATGCGCAGATCAAGGCGGGCAGCTACGAGGTGACTAGCGGCGTGACGCCGCTCGAATTGCTGCGCAAGCTGACACGCGGCGACGTCAGCCAGGTCGAGATCGCCTTCATCGAAGGCTGGACCTTCCGGCAGATGCGCGAAAAACTCGACGCCCATCCCGATATCCGCCACGACACACAGGGGCTGGGTGAGGTAGAAATCATGAAGCGCCTTGGCAGCAGCGAGGTTTCTGCAGAAGGCCTGTTTTTCCCGGATACCTACCTGTTCGGCAAGAACACCAGCGACCTGGATATTCTGGCGCGCGCCAACCGCGCCATGCGGCGTCATCTTGACCGGGAATGGGCGCAAAGGGCGCCGGCTCTGCCATATCGCGATGCCTATCAGGCACTGGTCATGGCTTCAATTGTCGAAAAGGAGACCGGTCGCGCGATCGATCGACCAATGATTGCTTCGGTTTTCGTCAACCGGCTGCGCCTCGGCATGCTGCTGCAGACCGATCCAACGGTCATCTACGGTCTCGGTGAGCGCTTCGACGGCAACCTGCGAAAACGCGACCTGGTCACCGATACCCCCTACAATACCTATACGCGCGCTGGACTCCCCCCGGGGCCGATCGCCATGCCGGGGCTCGCATCGCTGCGAGCGGCACTGAACCCGGCGCAAAGCGATGCACTCTATTTTGTCGCCCGCGGCGACGGTACGAGCCAGTTTTCACGGACGCTCGACGAACATAATCAGGCCGTGGTGCGTTACCAGAAAGGCGGAAAACGCTGATGCGAGGCAAATTCATCACTTTTGAGGGTATCGATGGCGCCGGCAAGAGCAGCCACATTGCCGGTGTCTGCGAATTCCTGAAGGGGCGCGGTTTGCGCGTGATCAATACCCGCGAGCCCGGTGGTACGCCGCTGGGCGAAAAACTGCGAGAGATCCTGCTCAACGAGCCGATGCATCTCGAAACCGAGGCGCTGCTGATGTTTGCGGCCCGCCGCGAACATCTGGCAAGCGTCATCGAACCGGCACTGGAGCGTGGGGATTGGGTGGTCTGTGACCGGTTTACGGATGCCACCTATGCCTATCAGGGCGGCGGCCGCGGTCTTGACCGTCACAAGTTTGCCGACCTGGAACGCTGGGTACACGGTCATCTGCAACCCGACCTGACGCTGCTCTTCGATCTACCGTTTTCTGTTGCCCGCGAACGCATCGCATTGCAGACGCGCGAACTGGACCGCTTTGAACAGGAGCGTGCCGATTTCCACGAGCGGGTCCGCCTCGCCTACCTGGAGCGTGCCAACTCGGCGCCGCAGCGAATCAAGGTCATCAACGCCGATCAGGCGCTGGTTGACATCAAGAAATCAGTTGAAGATATTGTTTTAACTATCTGTTAATGAATGTTATAGAACTTCATTCAGAGTGCTGGGAACACCTCCAAGCGAGGCGGGTGCAGTTGCCGCACTCGCTGCTTCTGGCCGGGCCGCGCGGCCTCGGAAAGTTCGACCTGGCGCGCCGATTCGCTGCCTCGCTGCTCTGCGAGTCACCACAAGCCAACGGCGAAGCCTGTGATCATTGCCTGGCCTGCAATTGGCTGAGTCAGGGCAATCATCCCGATTTCCGTCTGTTGCAACCGGAGGCGCTGGCCGAGAGCGACAGCGATGATGCGGGCGAGGGCAAGGAAGCCAAGGAAAGCGGCAAGAAAGCTAGCCAGCAGATCACCATCGACCAGGTGCGCGCTCTCGATGACTTTCTCCATGTCGGCACCCACCGCCATGGCCTAAGGGTCGTCATTGTTTGCCCAGCCGAAGCCATGAACCGCAGCACTGCCAATGCCCTGCTAAAGACGCTTGAAGAGCCGGCTCCGGGAACGCTGTTCCTGCTGGTCAGCAACGAACCGGAGCGTTTGCTGCCGACCATCCGCAGCCGCTGCCAGTCCGTGGCTGTGCCGCTGCCGTCGGTTGAGCGATCGAAGGCCTGGCTGGCAGCAGCCGGAACGACCGGTGGCGAACGCTGGCTGGCTTTGGCCGGCGGCGCCCCCTTGCTGGCGGCAGAACTCGGCGCCTCGGGAGAACGCCTGCTGATCGACGCCCTGCTCGGGCAGTTGAGCCGAGGGGCATCGCTGGATCCCTTGGTGGCAGCGGCGGCGCTGGAAAAAATCGTCAAGGCTGAGAAGGGCGGAACACCAATGAAACGCCTGATGGAATGGGCGCAAAAATGGTTTGTCGATATGTCGCTGGCGGCATCTGGCTTGCCCGTCCGCTATTTTGTCGATGAAAGCAAACAGATCGCCGGACTGGTGACCCGCACCGACCCGCAAAGAGTGTTGGCGTTTGCGCGGAAGGCGCTACAATACAAGCGTCATTCCGAGCACCCGCTCAACAGCCGCCTGTTCCTCGAAGACTTCTTCATGGGTTATGCGGCACTTTTCGATCGACGCTGACGCGACCATGACCGAGACTGCCAAGCCTGCCGTATCCGCTGTTCCCGCTGCCGCCCCGCGGCCCAGCGTACTTTCGTTGAACATCAATTCAAAGTCGGCGCTCTACGCCGGCTACATGCCGCATCTCAAGAATGGTGGCATCTTCATCCCCACCTCGCGTAGCTATGCGCTGGGCGACGAGGTGTTCATGCTGCTGTCGCTGATGGATGATCCGGCCAAGCTGCCGATCGCCGGCACCGTGGTCTGGGTCACGCCGGCTGGCGCCCAGAACAGCAAGGCACAGGGTATCGGCGTGCATTTTAATGCCGACGAAAGCGGTGTCGAAGCCCGCCGCAAGATCGAAGGCCTGCTGGGCGGCGTCATGCAGTCCAGCCGCCCGACGCACACCCTCTGACGCGCTTCCCCCTCGTTTCTTCGTCGATGCTCGTCGATTCGCACTGCCATCTGGATTTCGACGACCTGTCCGGGCGCCTGCCGGAGGTGTTCGCGCGCATGCAGGCTAACGGCGTTACCGCCGCTGTCTGCATCGGTGTCAACCTCGAGGACTGGCCCAAGGTCATTGCACTCGCAGAAGGCGATGACCGCCTGTTTGCCACGGTTGGCGTACACCCCGAGTATTCCGACGCGTGCGAACCGTCCGAAGAACAATTGCGGGCACTGGCAGCCCACCCGAAGGTCATTGCCATCGGCGAAACGGGGCTCGACTACTACTGGCACAAGGATGCGCCCGAGTGGCAG
>JAUPVD010000295.1 GCA_030917225.1 Pseudomonadota bacterium | reverse complement strand
CTCCGCCAGCTGCGTCAGGAGCTCTTCGTTGAGCACCAATTGCTGTGCGCCGCGCGCCGCCGCCATGAAGTAAACACGGCACTCGACCTTGCCCCGACCGACGCGGCCGGCAATGGCTTCGCGCAATGCCGGCTCGGCCATGCGCAATTCTTCGCAGACCCGGAAGTGGATGTCGAGAAAACGCGAATTGACGCTCTTGAGCTCGAAGCTCAGCGAACCGTTGGCAACATCACGCGTTTTGGCTGCGTAGCCGGTCATGCTCTGGATCATGGGAATTCCGTCGAAAGTCGAACAGGGGAAAATTGGACGCAGGAACAGGGAGGCCGAGGGAGAAACCGGGCGGCAAAGCGTTTGCAGCTTTACACACCTCACCCAAACCCCGAAAATGTCCTGAAAACCATATGATAGCCTCCACCTGAATGGCGCAACAAGCCAACCACGCCCTTCCAGCGGGTTTCCAGATTGACGAGTACCGCATCGAACGACAGTTGTCGCTCGGCGGTTTTTCGATCGTCTATCTGGCGCTGGATGGCGAAGGCAAGCGCGTGGCGATCAAGGAGTATCTGCCGAATAGCCTGGCCTTGCGTGGCGAAGGAGAAATCACCCCGACCATTTCGGCCGAGCATGCCGGCGCCTTCCGCTACGGCATGAAGTGCTTCTTTGAAGAAGGCCGGGCGCTGGCCAAACTCTCCCACCCGAACGTCGTACGCGTGCTGAATTTTTTCCGCGCCAACGAAACCGTTTACATGGTGATGGACTACGAGGAAGGTGCGACGCTGCAGGAATACATCCAGCGTCGGCAGAAGCCTGTTTCGGAAAACTTTGTGCGCAACGTGTTCACCCGGGTGCTCAACGGCCTGCGCGAAGTGCACACCCACAAGCTGCTGCACCTCGACCTGAAGCCCTCGAATATCTACCTGCGCGACGACGGCACACCGATGCTGATCGATTTCGGCGCAGCCCGGCAGACGCTGGCGCTCGACACGCCAATGCTCAAACCGATGTACACCCCGGGTTTCGCCTCGCCGGAACATTACCAGCGGGAAAACCTGGGGCCGTGGAGCGACATCTACAGCATCGGCGCATCGATGTATGCCTGTATCGCGCTGGCCGCGCCGCAAGCTGCAGATCTCCGGCAGGACAAGGATCAAACCGTACCGGCGATGGTGCGCTGGGAGGGGAAATATTCCGACCAGCTGCTGGAAACGATTGACTGGTGCCTGTGTCTCAATCATCTCTACCGCCCGCAGAGCGTCTTTGCGCTGCAAAAAGCGCTGACCGAAGCCCCTTCCAAACCCGCCGCCAAACCCAAGGTTGAAGAGACGCGCTCCTGGCTCGGAGCGCTGGTCGGCAAGTTCAAGAAGAACGACACGCCATGAAATTCACGATCTATCAGGAAAGCCGCCAGGGCAAGCGCAACAACAACGAGGACCGCATCGCCTATTGTTACTCGCGCGATGCCTTGCTGATGGTTGTTGCCGATGGCATGGGCGGCCACTACTACGGCGAGATCGCCGCACAGATCGCGGTCCAGTGCCTGAGCGATGCCTTCCAGCACGAAGCCAAGCCGATGCTGGCGGACCCCTTCCTGTTCCTGCAGCGCAGCATGACCAATGCGCACCATGCAATCCTCGACTTTGCCTCCGACCACAACCTGAAGGATTCGCCACGCACCACCTGCGTCGCCTGCATCGTCCAGGACAATGTCGCCTATTGGGCCCATGCCGGTGATTCCCGTCTCTACCTGTTCCGCGACGGGCGCGTGATCAGCCAGACCCGGGATCACTCGCGGGTACGGCTGCTGGTCGAACAGGGCGTCATCACCGAAGCACAGGTGGCCAACCACCCCGAACGCAACAAGGTATACAGCTGCCTCGGGGGCATCCACGCGCCGGAAATCGAGTTCTCGCGCAAGACGCCGCTGGAAGGTGGCGATGTTCTGCTGCTGGCCACTGACGGCTTCTGGGGAACACTGCCGCCAGACATGCTGGCGGTTTCGCTGAAGCAGACCAATCTGCTGCAGGCAGTACCGATGCTGATGAATCAGGCCGAAAGTCGTGGCGGCCCCTACTGCGACAACGTCTCTGTCGTCGCCGTACGCTGGGAGGACAGCTACGTCCAGTTGGCGCAGAGTTCGGTGTCGACGCAGACCATGGCGCTCGACGAAGTCACCACCAAACTCGACGAATTCGGCCGCAACCCGGCCTACAAGATGGACCTTTCCGACGACGAAATCGAGAAGGCCATCCAGGAAATCCGCTCCACCATCGACAAGTATTCGCCGAAAAAATAAAGCCCAAAGGAAGCACCATGCGCCCCAGCCAACGCCAACCGGATCAGCTCCGCCCGCTCGTCATCGAACGCAACTTCACTCGCCACGCCGAGGGCTCGGTACTCATCCGCATGGGCGACACGCACGTGCTGTGCAACGCCAGCGTCGAGGACAGCGTACCGCCCTTCCTGCGCGGCAAGGGTCAGGGCTGGGTCACCGCCGAATACGGCATGTTGCCGCGCTCGACACACACGCGCAGCGCCCGTGAAGCAGCGAAGGGCAAGCAGAGCGGACGCACGCAGGAAATCCAGCGGCTGATCGGCCGCTCGCTGCGCGCCGTGGTCGACCTGAAGGCGCTCGGCGAACGCCAGATCACCCTCGACTGCGACGTACTGCAGGCCGACGGCGGCACCCGCTGCGCTTCGATCACCGGCGCCTGGGTGGCTCTCTACGAGGCCTGCGAGAAACTGGTGGCCGCCGGCAAGCTGAAGGAAAACCCGGTGCAGGACCACGTCGCCGCCATTTCCGTCGGCATCTACAAGGGTGTTCCGGTCCTTGACCTGGATTACCCGGAAGACTCCGACTGCGACACCGACATGAACGTGGTCATGACCGGTTCCGGCGGCATTGTCGAACTGCAGGGCACCGCCGAGGGCGAGCCGTTCACGCGCGCGCAACTGGAACAGCTCACCGACCTCGCTGCCGCCGGGATCGCCCAGTTGATCACCGCACAGAAGGCGGCGCTGCAGGCATGAAGATCGTCCTCGCGTCGAACAACGCCAAGAAGCTCAAGGAACTCGACGCCATCCTCGCCCCGCTCGGCTGGGAGCTGATCCCGCAGGATGCCCTGGGTGTATCCGAGGCCGACGAACCTCACGTCACCTTTGTCGAAAACGCACTGGCCAAGGCTCGCCACGCGGCGCGTGCAACCGGCCTGCCGTCGCTGGCCGACGACTCCGGGCTATGCGTCGATGCACTTGGCGGCGCCCCCGGCGTTCAGTCGGCACGCTATGCAGGCGAGCCGAAATCCGATGCCCGCAACAATGAAAAACTCCTCGCGGCGTTGGGCGAAGGCTGCCAGCGCACAGCGCATTTCGTGTCAGTCATTGTCTTCGTCCGCCACGCCGATGACCCACAACCGCTGATCGCCGAAGGCGAATGGCACGGTGAAATCCTGCCGGCCGCGCGCGGCGACAATGGCTTCGGCTACGACCCGCTGTTCTACGTAGCCGAGTTCGACAAGACCGCCGCCGAACTGGATGCCACCACGAAGAACGGCATTTCGCACCGCGCCCAAGCGCTGCAATCGCTCGTCGCCCGCCTCAAACGCAACTGAATCGACAATGGCCCGCATCATCCCGATCGCTGCAGCGGGCGCCAGACAGGCCAGCGGCAAGCTCGAATTCCGCTCGCAACCGCCACTCTCGCTCTATATCCACATCCCGTGGTGCGTGGAAAAATGTCCGTATTGCGATTTCAACTCACACAAGGCCGGCGCCAGCATCCCGGAAGACGAGTACATCGCCGCGCTGGTTACTGATCTCGAATCGTCGCTACCGCTGATCTGGGGCCGGCGCATCGCCACCATCTTCATCGGCGGCGGCACCCCCAGCCTGCTCTCAGGAGAAGCTGTAGACCAGCTGCTGACCGCCATCCGCACACGGATCATCATCCAGCCCGACGCTGAAATCACGCTCGAAGCCAACCCCGGAACGGCCGAAGCCGAGCGCTTTGCCGCCTACCGCGAAGCCGGCGTCAACCGCCTCTCGCTCGGCATCCAGAGTTTCAACCCGCAGCACCTCAAGGCGCTTGGCCGCATCCACGATGCCGACGAGGCCAGGTACGCCATCGAACTTGCAGCGCGCCATTTCGAACGCTTCAATCTCGACCTGATGTACGGCCTGCCGCAGCAGACGCTGGCTGAAGCGATGGTCGACATCGACACCGCATTGGCCTTCGCGCCGAAGCACCTCTCCTGCTATCAGCTGACGCTGGAGCCGAACACCCGCTTTGCAGCGGAACCGCCAACGCTTCCCGAAGGCGACCTGTGCGCGGACATGCAGGAAGCGATCGAAGCCCG
>JAUPVD010000294.1 GCA_030917225.1 Pseudomonadota bacterium | reverse complement strand
GTGCATCGCCAGTTGCGACCGACCTTGCCGGCGGATTATGCCGGACGCCTGCGCCAGGTGTTTGCCAATGGCGGATGCATGACCGTGCTGACCGAGGGCGATGCAGTCCTTGCCGTCGCGCTGTGGCGAGTGATCGAAAACACCTACGAGGGCCGTCGGTTCTATGTCGATGACCTCGTTGCCGACGAAGCGCGGCGTTCGCGTGGCTACGGCAAGCAATTGTTCGGCTGGCTTGAACGGCATGCCCAAGCGCTGGGCTGCGATGTGATCACGCTCGACTCCGGGGTGCAGCGGGCCGGTGCACACAAATTTTATTTTCGTGAGGGGATGCACATTCCCTCGTTTTGCTTCAGGAAGGTAATCAAATGAAACCCATCAATGTAGGCCTCATCGGCATCGGCACCGTCGGCGGCGGCACCTGGACCGTCCTCAATCGCAATGCGGAGGAAATCACCCGCCGCGCCGGACGTCCGATCCGCATTACCGTGGTTGCCGACAAGAACGTCGAGCTTGCCAAGCAAGTCACTGGCGGCGCCTGCAAGGTGACCGACGATGCTTTCGCCGTGGTCAATGACCTGGAAGTCGATATCGTCGTCGAACTGATCGGCGGCTACGGCGTGGCCAAGGAAGTGGTCATGCAGTCGATCGCCAACGGCAAGCACGTGGTCACTGCCAACAAGGCGCTGCTCGCCGTGCATGGCACCGAGATCTTCACCGCCGCCCAGCAAAAGGGCGTCATGGTTGCCTTCGAGGCAGCGGTAGCCGGCGGCATCCCGATCATCAAGGCGCTGCGCGAAGGCCTGTCGGCCAACCGCATCGAATGGGCGGCCGGCATCATCAACGGCACCACCAACTTCATCCTCTCCGAGATGCGCGACAAGGGCCTCTCGTTCGACACCGTGTTGAAGGAAGCGCAGCGTCTGGGTTACGCCGAAGCCGATCCGACCTTCGACATCGAGGGCGTCGATGCCGCGCATAAGGCAACACTGATCGCCGCCATCGCCTTCGGCATCCCGGTGCAGTTCGACAAGGCCTACGTCGAAGGCATCACCAAGCTCGAAGCCTCCGACATCAAGTACGCCGAACAGCTCGGCTACCGCATCAAGCTGCTGGGTATCGCAAAGCGCCGCAGCGCGGGTATCGAGCTGCGCGTGCACCCGACGCTGATCCCGGCCAAGCGCCTGCTGGCCAACGTCGAGGGCGCGATGAACGCCGTCCTGGTCAAGGGTGACGCCGTCGGTGCCACGCTCTACTACGGCAAGGGCGCCGGTGCTGAACCGACCGCCTCGTCGGTGATCGCCGATCTGGTCGATGTCACCCGCCTGGCCACTGCCGATCCGGAACACCGCGTGCCGCACCTGGCCTTCCAGCCGGATGCCATGTCCAACCTGCCGATCCTGCCGATGAGCGAGATCGAGACCGGCTACTACCTGCGCCTGCGCGTCGAGGACAAGCCGGGTGTGCTGGCCGACGTCACGCGCATCCTCGCCGATCAGCAGATTTCGATCGACGCCATGCTGCAGCGCGAGCCGGAAGAAGGTGAAGGCGAGACCGACATCATCATCCTGACCCACGTCTGCAAGGAAAGCGCTGCTGATGCGGCGATTGCCAAGATTGAGGGACTGTCGGCGCAAAAGGGCAAGGTCAAGCGCATCCGTCTGGAAGAGTTGCAGTAATGCTTCAATTGTTTCGCCGCAGCCGCCTCCTGCTGACCCTGGCGGTCTGCTGGGGGCTGGCTGCCTGCGAAACGATGCCGGAGGTGCTGATCACGACCGGTACGGGCGGCATCAAGATCCAGGCCGAGCGGCTCGTCATGCAGGTTTACGCAGAAACTGACGTGCCGTTGCCGTATGGCGGGCCCGACATCGATAACCCGCTCGCCTCGATGAAGCAGCGCTGGCCGCGCCTGAAGCCACTGCTGGAGAATGGCACACTCGGTTTCACCGAGGATGGCGACGTGGCAATCCGCGATTTCGGCGGGCGCGACAAGGTGGAGGCGAAAGCCTTGCGCGCGCTTGTCCGTGCGGAGAACAACGATCGGCAACTGCTCTATCGCGCGATGACTTCTGCTGGCGGCTACTCGATGGTCACGGGTCCCGGCATGCTCGACTACACCGAGGATGTTTTCGCCGAGCAGTGGGCGACGCAGGCGCCCATGGGTTGGTGGATACAGGATCACCGCGGCCAGTGGTTCCGCAAATAGCATGCGGTTTTTTGTAATGTCCGACAAAAATGCTCGGAATTACGATATGCATCAAGGAATGATGGTTGTAGCGACGGCAGAATTGCCCCGTTCCTGATCATCAAACCCTGAGATACCAAGGAGTTACCATGCAACCGATCCACGTCTGCAACCACACCACCCCCGAAGCCATCTACCCGTTCGACGCCCGTGGCGTCGCCAAACGCTTCCGCCACGCGGCCATTTTCGGCGCCCTCGACTCGCTGCACCCGGGCGAAACCATGCGTTTCTGCAACGACCATGACCCGCTGCCGCTGCTGGCCCAGCTGCAACAGCGTTACGGCGACGGCATCACCATCGAGTACCTGCAGCGCGAGCCGGGTGCCATCGTCATCGACTTCACGCGGATCGGGTGAGCTTTCTAGCACTTTCCGCTGCTGCAAGTTTCCTGCTGGCGCTCCTTCTGGGCGCCAGCGCTGTTTTGGCGCCCGCTGCGGCGCTGCACGTGGCCTTTGCCATGGGCGTTCTGCCACTCATCTTCGGTGCCATGCTGCATTTCGTGCCGGTGCTCACGCGCACCGGCACGCCGCATCGCCTGATCGGCATGCTGCCGATGCTCGCACAGGCCGTCGGCCTGCTCGTGGTGCTGGCCATCCAGGGTCTGCTCCCACGCTGGCTGCTGCACCCTGCTGCCAGTGTCGATCTGCTGCTCGCTGCGATTCTTCTCGGCTGGCTCGCACATCGCGCTCGCCGCACACTGGGTACGCCGCATCCGGGCTGGCGCTGGTATGCAGCCGCCCTGTCCGTTCTGGTGCTGGCGCTGGCGGCCGTGCCGCCGCTGGTCGCCGGCCAGGCTTCGGCTGCCCTGCGCCTGTTCCATGTGCATGCCAATACCCTCGGCTTTGTCGGTCTCGCTGCGCTGGGGACGCTTCCCGTGCTGATGCCCACCATCCTTGGCCGGGCGGATGCGCAGGCGGCACCGTGGTTGCGCCGCCGTTTGCCAGTCGCGTTGGCCGGTGTGCTGCTACTGGCCGTTGGTGCGGCCACGATGTGGCCGCTGGCAGTGGTCGGCGGCGCCTTTCTGGTCGTTGTGGCGCTTGGCCTGCTCGTGCATTGGATCAAAAGCTTTGGCCTGAAGGCGCTGCTGGTCGACGGCGCCAGCGCGCCGCTGACGGCAGCGCTGTGCGGTTATGTCCTGCTGCTGCTGTTCGGCGCCGCCCATGCTGCCGGGGTTGGCGGGGTTGGCGGAGTCGGAGGTACGGCTGGCATTATCCCGGCCTTCGCCGCTGGTTTTCTGCTGCCGCTGGTGACCGGTGCGCTGACCCAGTTGCTCCCGGTGTGGCGATTTGCCGGTCCGCAGACGCCGGCTCGTCATGAAATGCGCCGGCGCCTGGCACGTACTGGCCGCCTGCGTGCCCTCATCCTGTCGATTGCGAGCGTTGCGTTCCTGCTGGACCAGGAGGGCGTCGGCGCGATCGGCATAGCCATTGGTCTGGGGCTGTTTTTTGCCGATCTGTTCCGGGCACTGCGCGTACCGCCTCCGGCGCGGTAAAATCACGTCCTTTCGCCGACGGCTCAGTCGTCATTTGCCATTTTTCCGGATTCGTTCCCATGCGCTACCTCTCGACACGCGGCAACGCGCCAACTCAATCCTTCTGCGACATTCTGCTTGGTGGCCTGGCGCCGGACGGTGGGCTCTATCTGCCCGAGTCATATCCGCAGATCACGCGTGCCGAACTGGATGCCTGGCGTTCGCTGTCGTACGCCGAGCTGGCCTTTGCCATCCTTTCCAAGTTCATCGACGACATCCCGCCGGCCGACCTGAAAGCCATCTGCGACAAGACCTACACCGCCGAGGTGTATTGCAATGCGCGCAGCGGCGACAAGGCTTCGGACATCACCCCGGTGCATCAACTGGAGCCGGGGCTGGCGCTGCTCGAACTGTCGAACGGCCCGACGCTGGCGTTCAAGGACATGGCCATGCAGTTGCTCGGCAACCTGTTCGAGTACGTGCTGGCCAAGCGCGGCGAGGAGATCAACATCCTCGGCGCCACCTCCGGCGACACCGGATCGGCCGCCGAATACGCGATGCGTGGCAAGAAGGGCGTGCGCGTCTTCATGCTCTCGCCGCACGGCCGCATGTCGGCCTTCCAGCGGGCGCAGATGTATTCGCTGCAGGATGCCAACATCTACAACATCGCCGTCACCGGCATGTTCGATGACGCGCAGGACATCGTGAAGGCCGTCTCCAACGACCACGCCTTCAAGGCCAAATACAAGATCGGTGCGGTCAATTCGATCAACTGGGGCCGTGTCGCCGCGCAGATCGTCTATTACTTCAAGGGCTACTTTGCCGCCACCAAATCCAACGACGAACAGCTGGCCTTCTGTGTGCCGTCGGGCAACTTCGGTAACATCTGCGCCGGCCACATCGCGCGCCAGATGGGCCTGCCAGTCGCCAAGCTGATCCTCGCCACCAACGAGAACGACGTGCTCGACGAGTTTTTCCGCACCGGCGTCTATCGCCCGCGCGGCACGGCCGAGACGCACACCACCTCAAGCCCGTCGATGGATATTTCCAAGGCCTCCAACTTCGAGCGCTTCGTTTTCGACCTGGTTGGCCGTGACGGCGCCAAGGTGCGTGAACTGTGGGCCAAGGTCGATGCCGGCAGCAGCTTCGATCTGTCGAACACGCCGTACTTTGCCAGGTTGCCCGAGTTCGGTTTTGTCTCCGGCAGCAACAACCACGCCGGTCGCCTTGCCACTATCCGTCTGGCTTTCGAAAAATACGGCACGATGATCGACACGCATACCGCCGATGGTCTCAAGGTCGCGCTGGAACAGCGGCCAGCGGATGTGACGACGCTGGTACTGGAAACCGCCCT
>JAUPVD010000293.1 GCA_030917225.1 Pseudomonadota bacterium | reverse complement strand
CTGCGCAAGAACATCAAGTGGTAAACCCACGGAATATTGAAATGGAGCACTCCATGCAGAAAAACGAAACTCCCCCACTGAAGGCCGAAGCCCGCAGCCTCAATTTCTTCTACGGCGACGTCAAGGCGCTGAAGAACATCAACATGCCGATCTACGACACGAAGGAGACTGCGCTGATCGGTCCTTCCGGTTGTGGCAAGTCGACCTATCTGCGCAGCTTCAACCGCATGCACGACCTCTATCCGGGCAACCGCTATGAAGGCGAGATCCGCTTCTTTCCGGACAACACCAACCTGCTGTCGTCGGAAGTGGATCCGATCGAGGTGCGCATGCGCGTCGGCATGGTTTTCCAGAAGCCGAACCCCTTCCCCAAGACGATCTACGAGAACGTGGCCTACGGCCTGCGCGTGCGTGGCGAGAACAACCGTCGCGTCCTCGACGACAAGGTCGAGCATGCCCTGAAGGGCGCAGCCATCTGGAACGAAGTGAAGGACCGCCTGCAGGATCTGGCGCCCAACCTCTCCGGCGGTCAGCAGCAGCGTCTGTGCATCGCCCGCGCGCTGGCGACCGACCCCGAACTGCTGCTTTTCGACGAGCCGACCTCGGCGCTCGACCCGATCGCCACCGGCGCCATCGAGGAACTGGTGCATGAACTGAAGCAGCGCGTGACGATCCTGATCGTGACCCACAACATGCAGCAGGCCGCACGGGTTTCCGACTACACCGCCTACATGTATCTTGGCGAAATGGTCGAGTTCGGCAAGACCGACGACATCTTCATCAAGCCGCAGGACAAGCGCACTGAAGACTACATTACCGGCCGCATGGGCTAAGGGAGAGGTAACAATGAACGAGAATACCCATCTGTCCAAGCAGTTCGACGACGACCTCACCGGCCTGCGCACCCATGTGCTGGAAATGGGCGGTCTGGTCGAAGCCCAGATCCGCGCCGCCATCGACGCCTACGCCACGGGCGACACGACCGTCGTCAAGGACATCGTCGAGAACGATCACCGGGTCAATGGCTTCGAAAAGATCATCGACGATGAAACCATCCATGTCGTCGCCAAGCGCCAGCCAACGGCCTCCGACCTTCGTCTGGTGATGGGTATCACCAAGATCGTCACCGACCTCGAACGCATTGGCGACGAAGCCAAGAAGATTGCCAAGGGCGCCCGCCGCGTCCATGAGCACGGCCAGCTGACTCTGCCGCGCGCTACCGACGTCCGTCACATTGCCGATGAGGCCGTCGTCATGCTGCGCCAGGCGCTCGATTGTTTCGCCCGCCTCGACTCGGTCAAGGCGACCGAGGTGATCCATGCTGACGCCAAGGTGGATGTCGAGTTCAAGGCGCTGGTTCGCCAGTTGATCACCTACATGATGGAAGACCCGCGCACCATCACCACGGCCATCGACATCGTCTGGATCTGTCGCTCGGTCGAGCGTATCGGTGACCATGCCAAAAACATTGCCGAGCATGTTGTCTATATCGCCGAGGGCCGCGATATCCGTCATACCGGCAAGGAGGCCTGAAATGACGACCCCCACGTTCGCTGTGCTCACTACCTCCCGTAGGGGTGCAGGCCTCCTTTGGGGCTGTTCGGCGGGAGGTCTGGCATGACCCCAACGATACTGGTCGTTGAAGACGAGCCGGCGATCCAGGAGTTGCTGGCAGTCAACCTCAAGCACAACGGCTTTCTGGTTGTCCGTGCCGGCAGTGCCGAGGAGGGCGAATCGGCGATCCGCGCCGCCCTGCCGGACCTGCTCATTCTCGACTGGATGCTGCCCGGCCAGTCAGGCGTGATGCTGGCGAAAAGGCTGCGTGCAGATGAGCGTTCACGCGAACTGCCGATCATCATGCTGACCGCCAGGGTTCACGAAGAAGACAAGGTTCTCGGGCTGGAAGCCGGTGCCGATGACTACATCACCAAGCCCTTCTCGCCGAAGGAACTGGTGGCCCGTGTGCGTGCCGTGCTGCGCCGCCGCCAGCCGCATCTGGCTGGCGACGTCGTCGAGATCGGCGCCCTGTCGCTGAACCCGGCCACCCATCGCGTCATCGCCGCTGGCAAGCCGGTCGAACTCGGGCCCACCGAGTTCCGGCTGCTGCTCTTCTTCATGAGTCACCCCGAGCGGGTATACTCGCGGGCACAACTGCTCGACGAGGTCTGGGGAGATCATGTATTCATCGAAGAGCGCACCGTCGATGTCCATATTCGCCGCCTGCGCGCGACGCTGGAACCTACCGGTGAGCATGAACGGGTCGAGACCGTGCGCGGCGCCGGCTATCGTTTCCGTGGGAACTGAACCAGCCGAAAAGACCATACGCCTGTGCGCAGGTCCTCCGCCTGAAGGGCGGATAAACTGCTGGCCAGTCGAGGTATCGTGTCCAAGCCATTGATCCAGACCCTGGCGCTCAGCCTGGCGCTGGGCGTACCTGCTGCCGTTCTCGGCATTCTTGTTTCGCCCGTCATTGGCCTGAGCGTTTTCTGCGCCGTCCTGGCCTTGCAGTTGATCGGCTTCCTGCGCAATTTCTCCCGTCTCGAAGCCTGGACCCGCAATCCCTTGCCGGAAACGACTCCCGAGGGCGGCGGTATCTGGGACGAAGTCTTTTCACGCCTTCATCGCCATGAGAAAGAGCTGCGCGTCGCCATTGCCCGGCGCGATTTCGATCTGCAACAGGTGGCCGCTGCCGGACAGGCCATGGTCGATGGCATCGTCACCCTCGATGCCGATAGTCGCATCAGCTGGTGCAACCGGGTTGCCGAGCAGCAACTGGGCCTCGATCTGCGTTCCGACCGTTTCCAGCCGATTGCCAACCTCGTTCGCCAACCGGCCTTCATCAACTATCTGGCCACCGGTGATTTCAGCAAGCCGCTTCGCCTGTCGTCGATGCGCGGCGACGAGCGCGTGCTATCCCTCTTCGTGTTGCCCTATTCCGGGCAAGAACGGCTGCTGCAGATCCAGGATGTCACCCAAAGCGAACGGCTGGATCAGACGCGCCGCGATTTCGTGGCTAACGTCTCGCATGAACTGCGTACCCCGCTGACCATCCTCAGTGGTTTTCTCGAAACCGTTCGCGAGCTTGAACTTGACCCGGTTGATCAGGAGCATTACTTCGACCTGATGGCCGAGCAGTCGGTCCGCATGAGCCGGATCGTGCAGGATCTGCTGGCCCTGTCCACACTGGAGTCGGCGCCGCCCCCGTCGGGCGGTGAGCGTGTGCACATGACACCGCTGCTGGAAAAACTGCACCGCGATGCGCAGGCGCTCTCGGCCGGGCGCCATTCGATCTCGCTGGAAATGGATACCGGCGACCTGTTCGGCGCCGAATCCGAACTGGCCAGTGCCTTCGGCAACCTCATCTCCAACGCCGTGCGCTATACGCCACCGGGCGGCGAGATCGTCATTGCCTGGAAGCGGCAAGGCAGCAGTGCCGAGTTTTCGGTGACAGACAACGGCATCGGCATTGACGCCAAGCACATTCCCCGTTTGACCGAACGTTTTTACCGCGCGGATACCGGCCGCTCACGCGAAACCGGTGGAACCGGCCTCGGGCTGGCCATCGTCAAGCACGCGCTTTCCCGCCACCAGGCCCGGCTGGAAATCACCAGTACTCCGGGCGAAGGAAGCCGTTTCAGTACTGTTTTCCCGCCGACCAGGGTTGCCGCCTGAGCCCTTCCTGGCGATGCCAAAGCCCGTGGAATTGGGTAGGATGAAAGCCTTGCATGATGTGAGGCTTGGTGGTGCGGCAACTTTCCCTGCGTAATTTCTTCGTTCTTCCGTTCCTGCTGCTGCTTGTTCTCGCAGCGGCACTGATCGGCTGGGTTGGCTACCAGTCCGGGCAAAAGTCGCTTGAGCAATTCGAGCGGCAGATGGCTGCCGAGATCGGTGTCCGTATTTCTGCGCACCTCGACCGCTTCTTTTCGACGGCCGTGGTGGTGGCACAGGGCACGGCCGAGGCCATGCGTTCCGGCCGTCTCGACCCGAACCGCCCGGAGGAACTGCAGCGCCAGTTCGTTGGCCAGATGCGCCACCTTCCCTATCTGACCTTTATTTCCTTCGGCCGTCCCGACGGCCAGTACGTCGGCGCGACACGCCTTCTCGATACCAACGAGTTGCGGCTGATGACGTCGATGAAGTCGGAAGGGATGACGCTCGATACCTTCAACGTCGAAGACAACAACGCTCGCGGCATCCGCCTGACCCGCGGCCCGGCCTTCGACGCGACAACACGCATCTGGTTTCGCCGGGCGGCGGAGTCCGGGCGTCTCGGCTGGTATCCGGTCTATAAATACAAGCCCTACGAAAGCCTCGGTGTCGGCGTCTCGGTGCCGGTCTACGAAGAAGGCAGCCGGCGGCTGCTGGGTGTCGCAACGGGCGACGTCGCCTTGGTCCAGATCTCCCGCTATCTGCAGTCACAGGTCATCGGCCGTTCGGGCATGGCCTTTGTCGCCGAGCCGGATGGAACGCTGATCGCCACCTCGCAGGCCGAGCCGGTGTTCCGCCTCGAAGGGGAAAAGGTGCATCGCCTGAAGATCGCCGAATACTCCGACCCGCGCATGCGCGAGGCCGGTCAACGGATCGAGAAGGAAAGCTTGCCGACCGGCCAGTACTTCGTCACGGTCGGCGGCGAACGGCACCTGCTCGACCTGCGTCAGTACCGCGACAACCATGGGCTGCAACTGCTCGTCGGGGTGCTGCTGCCCGAGCGCGATTTCTCGGCAGGCTTCTACGCCAACCTGCAATTGCTGGCCTGGCTGTCGCTGGGCGTTATCGTTCTCGGCGCCCTCGGCGGTGTGCTGCTCACTGGCTGGCTGGTACGGCCGATCAGCGATATCAACGAGCGTGCCAAGCGGATTGCCGGTGGCGAGTGGTCAGGCACTGCGGAGACTGGCGGCCGGATCCGTGAGCTTGATGAACTCGGTCAGAGTTTCAATGCCATGGCCGTCAGCCTGCGCGACGCATTCTCGGGGCTGGAAGCAAGGGTGGCTGAGCGTACCCGGGCGCTGGAGTCCGCGCGCGATGAGTTGGAGCGTATCGCCACCCAGGACGGCCTGACGCGCATTGCCAACCGGCGCCGCTTCGATGAGATCCTGCCGCAGGAATGGCGGCGCTGTCTGCGCGAAAAACTGCCGATGTCGCTGCTGATGATCGACGTCGACGATTTCAAGGCCTACAACGACGAATACGGGCATCAGGCAGGCGATGATGTCTTGATCCGCATTGCCGCGATCTGCAGCGACGAAACGCAACGCTCGACCGACCTGGCAGCGCGCTACGGTGGTGAAGAGTTCTGTGTGATCCTGGCCAATACCGACGCTGGCGGTGCGCTGCGGGTGGCCGAAGGCATTGCGGCAGCCGTGCGCAATATGGACATTCCACACAAGCGGGCGACTGCTGCGAGAGTGGTCACCGTCAGCATCGGTGTGGCGACCAGCCTGCCGGAAGTTCGTCGCAGCCCGCAGGATCTGCTGGCAGCTGCCGATGCCGCGCTGTATGTCGCCAAGCGCGCCGGACGCAATCGGGTCGAGGTCGCGGTCGAATAATCGTTGTTGCCCGGCGCATGCTGTGGCGAGAGTCTTGTGTTTATCTGGAGAGCGAACATGGCAAGAGAAAAAGCAAGCGTGGCAGCAAAACCGCGTGTGGCAAAAACAAGCGGGGCCGCTGCTACCCCCGCCAAAAAAACGACCAGCAACGCGGACAAGGCCGTTGCCCGGCCGGCAAATAAAGCGGCGCCAGCAGCCCCGGTGCGCGGCCGCAGCAAGCCGCGTGCTGCGGCCGCCGGTGATATCGGCCCGATCAGCGGGCAGCCCAAGATCGAGGCGCATGCAGTTGTCGAGGCCGTCACTGCAGCGCAGGAGGCTCGGCTGGCTGCAATGCGGGACATCATCTCCGGGGCGCCCACGGGTGAGGCGGCAACCCTGCTGGCCACGCTGCTGCGCCAGCAGCGCGTTACCAGTAGCGAAGAGAACCCGGATGATGAATTGATGCCCGACTGGCGCGAGGGCGGCTACCCGTATCGCAACCTCATGCAGCGCCGCAACTACGAGCGGCAGAAATATCGCCTGCAGGTCGAACTGCTCAAGCTGCAGGCCTGGGTCAAGGAGACTGGCCAGAAGGTGGTCATCCTCTTCGAGGGCCGCGATGCGGCCGGCAAGGGCGGCACCATCAAGCGCTTCATGGAACACCTCAACCCGCG
>JAUPVD010000292.1 GCA_030917225.1 Pseudomonadota bacterium | reverse complement strand
GTCTCGAAATGGGTTCGGTCTGGCGTCGTCTCGGTTCCGAAGTGACCATCCTCGAAGCGATGCCCGATTTCCTGTCGGTGGCTGACGTCGATGTCGCCAAGGAAGCCGCCAAGGTCTTCGCCAAGCAGGGTCTGAACATCCTCTGCGGCGTCAAGATCGGCGAGGTCAAGACCTCCAAGAAGGGCGTTGCCATCGACTACACCGACAAGGACGGCAAGGCGCAGAAGCTTGACGCCGACCGCCTGATCGTCTCCGTCGGCCGCATCCCGAACACCGACGGCCTGAATGCCGAAAGTGTCGGCCTGCAACTGACCGAGCGCGGCCAGATCAACGTCGATGGCCACTGCCGCACCAACCTGCCGGGTGTGTGGGCGATCGGCGACGTCGTCTCCGGTCCGATGCTGGCGCACAAGGCGATGGAAGAGGGCGTCATGGTTGCCGAGCTGATGGCTGGCCAGGCCGGTCACTGCAACTTCGACACCATCCCCTGGGTCATCTACACCAGCCCGGAAATCGCCTGGGTCGGCAAGACCGAGCAGCAACTGAAGGCCGATGGCATCGCCTACAAGGCCGGCAAGATCCCGTTCATGGCCAACGGCCGTGCATTGGGCATGGGTGCCCCGACCGGCTTCGTCAAGATGCTGGCGTGCGCCGAAACCGACCGCATCCTCGGCGTGCACATCATCGGCGCCAATGCCTCCGAGCTGATCTCGGAAGGCGTGGTGGCGATGGAGTTCGGTGCTGCGTCGGAAGATTTGGCGCGCATTTGCCATGCCCACCCGACCCTGTCGGAAGTGGTGCACGAAGCTGCGCTGGCCTGCGACAAGCGGCCGCTTCATTTCTGAAGCGGGGCGACAGCCCCACTTCAGATTTGATTCTGCGTAAAGCAGACTTGAACACGGGGCGCTTCGGCGCCCCGTTTCTTTTGGGGGGGCGCGATCAATTGTGGCGGAATTGTGACTTAAGTCATAACCGGTTCTGGCCAGCCCCCGGTAACATTGCGCGTCCCCGATACCGGCGGCTTGTTGCCGTTTTTCCAAGCATGAATCAGGACGTACCCGAATCCCGTTTACCACGGCGTTGTGGCAACTGTCACCACGCGGCGCGCTCGGCTGTCCTTGATGGATCGGTGATTGCTTGCATGATGCGCCTTGAATATCACTGCGCAGATCGAGTGCCTGACTGCAACCATTATCGGCCAGCAGGCATCGCAGGCGATTGCGAGCCCGAAAACGACTAGGACCGTGGTGCCTGAAAGCTACTGACGACAACGTCGCCAGTAGCCGGTGATATCATCGCGAGTCCTGAATTTTCGTGTGTCGACCATGAAATACGCCGTTATTCCTGTCACGCCATTCCAGCAGAATGCCACAGTCCTGTGGTGCGAAAAGACTCGCCGCGCAGCCGTGGTTGATCCCGGTGGGGATCTGCCGTTGATACAACGTGTGCTGGAGCAGGAAAATCTGACGCTGGAGAAGATTCTGGTAACGCACGGCCATATCGACCATGCCGGGGCAGTTGCCGATCTGGCCGAGCAGTACGGACTGCCGATCGAGGGTCCGGGAATCGATGACAAGTTCTGGATCGACGGCATGCCGGAGCAGAGCCGCATGTTCGGATTCCCGCAGGTGCGCAGCTTTACACCTGGCCGCTGGCTCGCCCATGGCGATCAGGTGACGGTTGGCGAAGAGACGCTGGAGGTCATTCATTGCCCCGGCCATACACCTGGCCATGTCTGCTTCTATCATGCACCCAGTCGCTTGGCGATCGTCGGGGATGTGCTGTTTCAGGGGTCGATCGGACGCACTGATTTCCCGAAGGGCGACTACCAGACATTGATCGCGTCCATCCGTGATCGCCTGCTGCCTTTGGGCGATGACGTCGAATTTCTTCCGGGGCACGGCCCGATGTCGAACTTTGGCGAAGAACGTCGATACAACCCGTTCCTGGGCGGCTAGGAGAAAAGAGAGGCCCCCCGGCGCTGCCAGGGGATCTTTACTTTTGCCGCTCAGGCCCCATTCGTTTCGCGCAGCAGTTGGGCGAACGCGTCTGCGGGTACCGGCTTGCTGAACCAGTAACCCTGGATTTCGTCGCAGCCGGCAGATCTCAGAAAATCGAGTTGGGATTCTGTTTCCACACCCTCCGCGATGACCCGCAGCTTGAGCGCCTTGGCCATGCTGATGATGGCGGTGGCAATGGCGCTGTCGTTGGCGTCCTGTGGTATTCCCCGTACGAATGACTGGTCGATCTTCAGCGTATCGATCGGGAAACGCTTCAGGTAGGAAAGACTGGAGTAGCCAGTACCGAAATCATCCAGCGAGATGACGATGCCGGCCTCAGCGAATTCCTTCATCATCGCCACAACCGAATCGGTGTTGTGCATGAGCATGCTTTCGGTGATTTCGACCTCAAGCAGATCGGGCGAGATACCGTATTCCCTGAGGTAGCGCATGACAGTGCGCGGCAGGTTCTGGCTGAATTGACGCGGCGACAGGTTCACCGCCACCTTCACGGGATTCAGTCCGGCATCCAGCCAGGCGCGCAACTGTTTGCAGGCGGCGTCGATGACCCATTCTCCGATCGGCACGATCAACCCGGTTTCTTCGGCAACCGGAATGAATTGCGCCGGCGACACCATGTCGCGCCCGGGCGGAGCCCAGCGCAGCAATGCCTCGGTACCAATGATGCAACTGCTGGCAAGATCGAGTTGTGGCTGGAAATGCAGCATGAACTCGCTGCGTTCAAGCGCATGCCGCAAACCGCCTTCCATTTTCAGGCGTTCCAGCGAGCGCAGGTTCATCTCGCGCGAGTAATACAGGTAGCCGCTGTCGCCGAGCTGTTTTGCGCGATACATGGCAACATCGGCATTGCGGATCAGTGTTTCGGCGTCGCGTCCGTCGTCGGGGAATATGCTGATGCCGATACTCGCCGAGAGCAGGATTTCATGGCCTTCGATGAAGAAAGGTTCGGCGAGTGCCGAAAGTATCTTGCCGGCAACGATTGCAGCATCTTCCCGGCGGTTGATATCAAAGAGCGCCAGCACGAATTCGTCGCCACCCAGGCGGGAGACCACGTCCTCCTTGCGCAGCGTTGTCGACAGACGTCGCCCCACTTCAGCCAGTAGCGTGTCGGCTGGCGAGTGGCCGAAGGAATCGTTGATGTGCTTGAATCGGTTGAGGTCGAGGAACAGCAGGGCGCCATGCTCATGCTTGCGATGCGCTTCGGAAATCGCCTGTTCCAGCAGCGAGTAGAGCAAGGAGCGATTCGGCAGGTCCGTCAGCGTGTCGTAATAGGCCAGCCGGTAGATCTGCTGTTCAGCCGCTTTGCGCTCCGTGATGTCGGAAAAAACAAAGCAGTAGTGGGTCAAAGCCCCGGATTGGTTGTGTACCGAACTGATCGACGCCCAGGCCGGGTAGGTATCGCCCCCTTTGCGCGTTGCCTGCAATTCACCGGACCACTTCCCTTCGCGAGCGATGGTTTCCTGAATGCCCTGCCAGCGCCCGTTTTCGGTACCCAGTTGCATGGTGGACGGGGTTGTGCCGAGCACTTCCTGCTCGGTAAAACCCGCAATATGGCAAAACGAGTGGTTGACCGAGACGATCCGCTCATTTGCGTCGGTGACAAGGATGGCCTCTCCTGCGCAGTCGAAGATGCGGGCGTGCAGACGGAGTTTTTCTTCAGCCGCCTGTTCGCCGCTGATGTCGACAACGTAGCCGATGAGTCCGTTGGGAACACCGGACTCATCGTGCGAAACGGACAGCGACACACTTGCCCAGAATACGTCTCCCGATTTCTTGCGCCGGCGTACTGTCATTTCACGGCTGCCGTTCTCGAGGAAAACGTTGAAGAAGTTATCGGCCTCTTCGTTTTCGTCGGCGTAAAGCAACAGAATGTTGCGGCCGAGGATTTCTTCGGTGGCATAGCCAAAAAGGCGCTCTGCGCCAGCGTTCCAGCCGGTGATGTAACCCTGCAGATCCATGGTGATGACCGAGTCGTGGATCTGGTTGAGAATCTGCGACTGGCGCCGGACCTCGCGTTCGCTGACAGCGAGGGCGTCAAGGCGCTGACCGTAACTGGCCCGTGCATGGAGCATCGCAGCAAGCAGGGCGCCGAGGTCGGCGAAGCGGCGCATGGCATGGGCATCGTAGCCGCCCGGGCGGCTTGCGATGCCGACGAAGCCGAGCATCTTCTCGCGGTATAGCAGCGGGAAACCGAGGCGATTGGGTTGCGATCCACCCATCGGTGGCGTGCCCACCGCGAGGGTTCCAGAAGCTTTTGTTTGCGCGTGCAATTCTGCCCATGCGGCCTGGCCGGACAGTACCTCGCCGATCACGAAACAGCCGTCCGGGCTTTCCAGGGCATTGCAACAAAGGCCGCGGACAACGTCGATCGGAATGTTGCCATCGTGGAAAAAGATGGCGTGGTACAACTGGGCAGCCAGCTCAAACTCGGTTGTCCCGGCATCGAATTCCGGGTAAAGGGTGCGTCCCTGTTCAGGTGCCATACCGGTCATTCGAGTGCGATACGGCTGGCCCAGATATAGGCGCCGACCTGTGCATCCAGATGCTTCTCCGGACTGACACCCAGTGCTGTGAGAACCTCGGCTGCTTCCTTATGCTTCCCTTCGCTGGCATAGACCACAGCAGCAAGCATCTGGCCGAGTTGCCCGTTGCGATCAGCAAGCGCGGCACCAATGGTGGGATCGAGCGGCAATGCGGCAAGAATCTCGGCCATGGGGAGACGGAGCAGTGTGTCGAGCAGCGAGAAGATGCCGGTCATGAAGGCCGCGTCGCCGGTGTCCTGAATATCCGGGATCGGAGGCAGGTCCTTGCTCAGCAGTTCCATTTGGCGACCCCGCGAAGCCGCCAGCTGCATCAGCGGATTCGGCTGGCCGGCCTGGCCAAACTGGTTGGCGTAAATGAGCAATTGCAGCCAGCGCTGCAGTTGGCGCCGCCCGAGTACGGTGATCGCCTGGTTGAAGCCTGTGATCGGTGTCTTCGGGCCAACGGCTACGGAATTCACCAGACGGAGCAGGTTGTACGAAAGCTTTGGCTCCTGGCGAAAGATCTCTTCGATCTCGCGCGTGTCGGCATCCTGAACAACCAGGCTAAGCAGCTTGAGCAGCTTGAGGCGCGTTGTATCAGCATCTACCGGCGCTCTGGCGTCGATAGTTGCTACAAACTCGCTCGACAGCAGCGAAAAGCGCTTGGCTACTGCCCAATCGAAAAGTTCGTGCGTGTGAACGCCGGTAGCTGTCAGCTTGTAGCCATACTGGTTGGCATTGATCAGATCGAGCAGCGGAACGCCATTGCGGGCGTGGTCGGCGTCGAAGGCCAGGTGATCGAAGCTGGTGACGGTCAGTGCCTTGAGAACGCTGCTGTCGGTAATCTCCAGCGCAACATGGATACCTTCCTGGCGCAATTGCTGGCAGGCGGTTTCCTGCTCCTTGACCGATGCTGTACCCGCTGGAAAGGCGATAATCGCTTGGTCGCGGCCCAGTTTCTTAATAAACTCGCGGAACTCGTTTTTCCTGAGCCAGTCAGGCAGGCACGGTACCCAGAGCGGGTGTTGCTTGCTTAGCGGTGCGCAGGCATCATCGGCTGCCAATGCACTGCATAGTTCAGGAGCGGCGTCAGAAAAAGTCTGCCATCCAAAAGCTGCCCATGCCTGATTTGTGGCGAGCAGCGGGCTGAAGAAGTGGTACGCCTGCATGGCGATATCCTCGGTTCAGTTTTAGCGCGCCAATCTGGAAGGCGCGTCGTTTCTAGTTATGCAGGATGTTATCTTAGGTTTGCCAGAACGCAAACGCAAAATGTGAATTGAATGTTTCTGGAATGGCATGGATTCTTTTCGGCACCGACCACCGGCAACTTGAGAGCGCATCGGTATTTGTTTTAATGCAGGGTTGGGCGCTTCCGCAGTGAAGTGGCGATATCGATTTCTTCATGAAGGGCGTGTGAGCAATGATGCAGTCTGATGGCGTGGCCAATCCCGATTTTGGCAACTGGCAAGCCTTTTCCATCCTG
>JAUPVD010000291.1 GCA_030917225.1 Pseudomonadota bacterium | reverse complement strand
GGTAGGCGGCGGTGTGCCGGTAGTGCTGCGCTTCGTTGGGGAAGAGTTCATCGAGCACCATGTGACCCGTCAGGTCGACCACTGCCCAGAGGTCGATTCGTCCCAGCTGGAGTTGTCTGGCAGAGCCGGGGTGTGTGGTATTCGGGTCCAGTTGCAAGCCTGGTGTTTTCTGCAGCAGCTTCATGATGCCGCTGGAGAGCAGAACGCCGATCTTGTAAGCGCCCATCTGATCGAGGCTTGAGAACGCGATTCCGCCGGGATATTTTCGCGCGTCGTAAACAAAGGTCTGCGATACGTACTGCAGGACGCTGCCGACGCGCACTTTGCGGGCGGTCTCGGGCGCCTCGAAGAGAACGGCGCCGCCGATACCGCAGAGTCTTTGACCATTGGCCACCGACGAAATCATTCTGGCGACGGGGAGGAATTCCAGTTCGGCGTCTATGCCGACTGCCTTGAAGGCAGCAACGGCGATATCCCCGCTCAACCCCTTGTCCCTGGCGTTCTGGTAGATCGGGGGGTATTCGAATGCGGCGACAACGATCTTTTCGCTGGCATGCGAAAGTTCGCTGAAGGCCGCCATGAAGCCGGCAATCCACAATCCCAGCGCGCGCATCTACTTCCCCCGGAGAAGTTTCACGGGCCATTCTATGCCTAATGCCTTGACCGACGCAGGCCATCAGTCAATCATTCCGCTCTGGCCAATCGGATTGCGCGTCGCGTTCAGTCATGACTTGTTGTTTTCTGCCCCCTGCTTTTCATGTGGCCCAAGTCTTTGCGACGGCGTTGGCTAATGCGGCGATGCTGCGGAGGATCCGTGTCCAATATCTCTGACTGGTTTGCGCCTCTGGCGCGGCGCGCACTCTACGTCTGGGTGCGGGCCACGGCATTTGCCGAGTCCTCGCCCGGCATCGACCCGGCGAAGCCCGTCTGCTACGTCCTGCAGGACCGGCATCTGTCGAACCTGCTGGTGCTCTTCGAGGAATCGAAGCGCGCCGGTTTGCCGCCTGCGGAAGCGCCGCTGGCCTTCGGCACGGCCAGCTCGAACCGCTCCTTCTTTTTCCTCAACCGCAGCCGGGGCTTGGGCAGTACCGCGCCCCGCACGATGGAAACGTCGCCGCTGCTGGCCGAGCTGGTGCGGGCGGTGGTGGCCGACCCGGCGCTCGATGTGCAGCTGGTGCCGGTGGTGATCCTCTGGGGGCGCAGTCCGGACAACCAGGAATCCATCCTCAAGGCCCTCCTGGCCGAGACCTGGCGGGCGCCGGGTGTGCTCCGCCAGTTTCTCGCCGTGCTGCTGCACGGGCGCCAGACGATGGTTCGCTTCAACGCACCGCTATCGCTGAACGAACTGGTGCATGGCGGCGGTTCATCGCTGCCGGAGGCGACGGCGCTGCACAAGGTGTCGCGTGTGCTGCGCGTGCATTTCCGCCGCCAGCGCGAAATGGCCATCGGTCCCGACCTCTCGCACCGCAATACGCAGGTCGAAACCATCATCAGCGGCGACACGGTGCGTGCGGCGACCGCCGCCGAGGCCGAGCGCCTGCAGATTCCGCTGGGCGAAGCGCAGGGGCGCGCCCGCAAATTCGCACTCGAAATTGCCTCCGACTATTCCTACGGCGTCGTGCGCGCGCTCGAGCTGTTCCTGCGCTGGCTCTGGGAACATCTCTACGACGGTATCGAGCTGCACAACTTCGAGGCGCTGACGCGCATTGCGCCGGGGCAGGGTATTGTCTACGTGCCGTGCCACCGCAGTCACATCGACTACCTGCTGCTCTCCTACCTGATCCACAAGAACGGCCTGACGCCGCCGCATATCGCGGCCGGCGCCAACCTCAACATGCCGCTGGTCGGCGCGCTGCTGCGCCGTGGCGGCGCCTTTTTCCTGCGCCGCAGCTTCAAGGGCGAGCCGCTTTATGCGGCGGTGTTCCACGAATATCTGCACCTGATGCTGGCGCGCGGCTTCCCCATTGAATACTTCATCGAAGGCGGACGCAGCCGCACCGGCCGCACGCTGGCGCCCAAGGCCGGCATCCTCGGCATGACGGTGCAGAGCTTTGTTCGCAGCCATGCCCGGCCGCTGGTTTTCGTACCGGTCTATATCGGCTACGAGCGCATCGTCGAGGGGCCGACCTACGTGCGTGAACTGGCCGGCCGGCCGAAGCAGGGCGAGTCCTTGTGGCAGCTGTTCATGGCAGCGCGCCATATCCGCCGCGTCTTCGGCAAGGTGCATGTCAACTTCGGCGAACCGCTGCCCTTGGCCGAGTATCTCGATGCCCACCATGCGAACTGGCGCGAGGCGGCAGACGATGAGAGTCTGCGCCGGCTGACGCGCGCCGCCGCCTTCACCCTGGCGACGCGCATCAACGAAACGGCGGTGATCAATCCGGTCAACCTGGTTGCGCTCGGGATTCTGGCCACACCGCGCTTCACCGCTGACGCGTCCGGCCTGCAACGTCTCATTGCGCACTATCAGGCAATCGATGCCGCAGCACCCTACTCGCCACGCCGCATCTCCTGCGGGCTCACCCCCGAGGCGGTGCTGGCGCATGCCGAGCGCCTGGGTATCGTCGAGCGCATCGCGCATCCGCTCGGCGACCTGCTGCGCGTGCCGGAAGCGCAGGTGCCGCTGCTTGGCTACTTCCGCAACAACGTCCTGCACCTGTTCGTTCTGCCGGCCCTGATCGCCTGCCTGCTTGGCAACATCCGCAATGTCGACGCAACCCGCCTGCTCGGTGCCGTGCGCGGCATCCAGCGCCTGATGGGCGCCGAGCTTTTCCTTCGCTGGTCGGTCGATGAACTGCCGGTGGAGATGGGGCGCATCATCACCGTGTTTGCCGAGCGCGGGCTGCTGCGCCACAGTGAAGACAGCACACACTTGAATGCTCCTGAAACCTACTCGCAGGAGTTCGATGAGCTGCACCTGATCGGCGAAACCCTGCGCCCGACGCTGGGCCGGCACTTCCTCGCCCTCTCGCTTCTGCAGGAGCGCGGCAGCGGCACGATGACCCGCCGCCAGCTCGAAGGCGACTGCCATCTGCTTGCCCAGCGCCTGTCGATGCTCGGCGGATTCAGCTCCGCCGAAGTTACCGATCGGTCGGCATTCTCGGTGCTGGTCACCAATCTGCTCGACAGTGAACTGCTGAAAGAGGACGAAGCCGGCCGGCTGCAGTTCGACCAGCACCTCGTCGAGCCACTGGCCTATTCGGAACTGGTGCTGCCGGCTGACGCGCGGCAGGCAATACGGCGCATGGCCGCCATGCCGGTTCAGGCGGCCTGATCGAAGCGGGTGGGGGCAGCAGTCGGGCGCGCGTCCCGACTTCGGCCTTCTATAATGGCTTGCAACATTACGGCGTAATATCGGGAACATGAGAAAAATGCTTCGATGCTTTCGAAAGCAGCAACCACAGTGCGCCGAAGACGGATGCTAGGCGGGTGCATATGAGCCTTCGACATGGCCGGCAGCGGACGACATGGCTGCTCACCCTGGCGCTGCTGGCAGCGCTGGCGGCCGAACTGCTCTTGCGCAGTGGCGCCCTCGCACCTGTCGACCAGCGCCTTCAGGATGCCTGGTTCCAGTGGCAGGGCAAGCGCGCCGACGCGCGGCACGTCGTCATCGTGGCCATCGATGAGGCGACGCTGGCCGCCTATCCGGACGACCCGATGGTCTTCTGGACCGACCGTCTGGCGTTGGCCGTGGCGCGGCTGCGCGAGGCCGGTGCCAGGGTTGTCGGTCTCGACATGCTGCTCAGCATCAGTCCGGAGCGCTGGCTCGGCAAGCTCGGTGGCGATCTGCAGCAGGCCGCCCGTGACTACGACCGCCCGTTCCGCGAGGAAGTGAATAGCGGAAAGCTGGTCCTGGTCGCCACGCGCAGCGGTTCGGGCGAACACGAGGCGGACTACCTGCTGCCCAGCCCGGACTATCTGCTGGCCTTGCCCGACTACGACATTCCCGGCCACATCGGTCTCGGCGACCTGCTCGACGAGGGCGATGGCGTCATCCGCAGCTATCTGATGGCACCGGTTGCCGCCAGTGGCGCGAAAATGCCCGCCGACAGCGTGCCGCGCCTCGGCCTGCCGGCACTGCTGGCCATTCGTGCAGCAGGGCAGCCGCCTGCGGCCGAGGCTTGGCAACTGGGCGGTCGCGAGATCGGCCTGCACCAGCGAGCGGCACCGATTCCCTACCTCGGCCCACCAGGAACCTTCCCCCGCCTTTCCCTGCAGCAGCTTCTCGCCGATGGTCCTTTGCCCGATGCGCTCAAGGCCACGCTGCGCGACAAGGTGGTGATCATCGGGGCAACGTCGGCCGGGCTTAACGACGAGCACTTCACCCCCTATGCAACCCGCCTGTTTTCCGGGCGCGGCGCACTGATGACCGGTGTCGAGGTGCACGCCAATGTGGCCGAGGCCCTGCTCTCCGGCGACCGCCTGCAACCGATTAGCGACGCCTGGCGCATGGCAACTGTGCTGCTGCTGGCCAGCGTGGCGGCCATGGCATTCATCGCCTTTCCCGCCTGGCAGGGCGCGCTGCTCTGGTTGCTCGGCACGCCGCTGCTGGCACTGGCGGGCTTCATCGCCTTTCGTACCGGCATGCTGGTGCCGGTGGCCAGCTATGCGCTGGCGGTTGCGCTGGCGCTGCT
>JAUPVD010000290.1 GCA_030917225.1 Pseudomonadota bacterium | reverse complement strand
TCGGCAAGCGGCACGTTCGGCGTGCAGCGCCAGACATCGCCTCGCTTTTCCGCAACGTTGATCGGCAGGCCGATAACCTCGCGCTTGTGCATGTAGTTGAGGCCATCGCCATTGGTCAGCGGCTCGTTGGCCTCCATTTCGAACCAGCCGCTGCCGAGACGGGTGACAGTACCGATCGGCAGCCCGACGAATTTCGGCGAATCGAAGGCGCCGATGTCGGTCTTGCGGTCGTTGACGAAGTAGTCGGTGGTGCCGCGGTGGAAGGTCTTGTCCGGGTTCGGCGTAAAGAACAGCGCGGTCTTGCCCGAGGCAGCAGCCAGGAATTGTGGATGGCCTTCAAGAAAATGATCCAGCTGGCGACGATAGTGGCCGGTGATGTTCTTCACATAGCCAACGTCCTTGTAGCGCCCTTCGATCTTGAAGCTGCGGATGCCGGCGGCGATCAGTGCCTCCAGGTTGCTGGTCTGGTTGTTGTCCTTCATCGACAGCAGGTGCTTTTCGAAGGCCACCACGCGGCCCTGATCGTCCTGCAGCGTGTAGGGCAGGCGGCAGTCCTGCGAGCAGTCGCCGCGGTTGGCGCTGCGGTCGGTGTGAGCGTGGCTGATGTAGCACTGGCCGGAGAAGGCGACGCACAGCGCGCCGTGGATGAAGAACTCCAGCGTGGCATCTGTTGCCGCATGGATCTCGCGGATCTGCGCCAGGCTCAGTTCGCGCGCCAGCACCATCTGCGAGAAGCCGACTTCGCCGAGAAATTTCGCCTTCTCCACCGTACGGATGTCGCACTGGGTCGAGGCATGCAGCTCGATCGGTGGAAGGTCGACTTCCAGCAGGCCCATGTCCTGCACGATCAGCGCATCGGCGCCGGCTTCAAACACCTGCCAGGCGACCTTACGCGCTTCTTCCAGCTCGCTGTCGTGCAGGATGGTGTTCAGTGCCACCAGTACGCGGGCGTTGTAACGGTGGGCGTGTTCGGCCAGCCGGGCGATCTCGCCGATGTCGTTGCCGGCGTTGGCGCGCGCCCCGAAAGCCGGGCCGCCGATATAGACGGCGTCAGCACCGTGGTTGATGGCTTCGATGCCGAACTCGCCGGTCTTGGCCGGGGCAAGCAGCTCCAGACGTTCCGGGTGTTCGATGGTGGATTCAGGCATGGGCGGGTGGCAGAACATGAGGCGGGGCGCCATTTTACCGCTGTTTCTGCGGCCACTTGCTGCCGCGTCTAGCGTTGCTTCTTTCCCGGCGGCAGGATCGCTTCGATCAGGTCGGTGATCAGCTCGGCGGTGACGCCGCCGCGATCCCGGTCCGGGTTGTATTCAACGATCTCCAGTGCCAGCAGCCCCGGCTGGTCGGCCAGCCGGCGCAGCCCGCCGATCACGTCGCGCACGCCCAGGCCGTCCGGCTCCGGGCTGCCGACGCCGGGTGCCAGCTGCGGGTCGAAGGCGTCGAGGTCGAGCGTAACGCCGAAGCCCTCGGGCGCCGACGACACGATGCTCAGCGCCTCATCAAAGGCTGCCTTGAAACCGCGCGGGTCGATCTCCGCCTCGCCGATGACGCGCACGCCGAGACGTGCCAGAAACTCGGCTTCCTCCGGCTCGAAGCTGCGCGGGCCGAGCACGACCGTGTGCTGCGGCGACAGCTGCAGACCCGGCAGGCCGAAGCCGAGCAGGCGCTTGTCGCCACGGCCGAGCAGGCAGGCCAGCGGCATGCCGTGAATGGCGCCGGAATGGCTGGTTTCCGGCGTGTGACTGTCCATGTGGGCATCCAGCCAGAGCAGGCCGATCGGTGCGCCGGCCGTGCGGGCGACGCCGCTCCAGGTGCCGATGGCCACCGAATGGTCGCCGCCGATGACCAGCGGAAACTCGCCGGCAGCGCGTGTCGTGGCCACGTCGGCCGCCAGCCGCCGGCACAGGTCGGCAATGCGCTCTGTCGGCGAGAGCCCCGCCCGGTCTGGCGCGTAGAGCATCGTGCCCCAGTCGATGCTCGGGTGATGTTCCAGCTCATGCCAGGCCTGCGAGTGGTGGAAAGCCACCGGCCCATGCTCGCAATTGGGGTCCTGCGCACCAACGCCGCTGGCGGCGCCGATGATGCGCAGGCGGCGGTTCAGGCTATGTCCGGAGTTAGGGCGGTGCGGCATGGTCGGCTCGGTGCTCGTCGGCAGGTGAGCGCAGAGCATATTGCATCGCTACTGCTTTGTCAGCGCGCGGCCTGTCGGCAGCTGGGCGGAAACAGTCGCTTACAACTGGCAACAAACCGACACCGAGCGGCGGTAGGCAAAGCCGGCAGCAAAAGCGTTACTGGACACAGGTGTTGGCAGAAAGGATCGTCCTTGCCGCCCGGAACACCCAGGAGCCAGAACATGAAACATCGCAAGTTGCTGTGGGTGGGGTTGTTGAGCGCAGCTGCCATGCTCGGGGGCTGTGCCTCCGGGCATTACTACCACGATGAGCCTGTGGTGCGCGTTGCTCCGCCACCGCCCTATGTGGAATATGTTGGTCACCCTCCCGTTGCCGGGCATATCTGGATCACCGGCTACTGGAACTGGGGCGGCACGCGCCACGTATGGGTGCCCGGCCGTTGGGAAGCGCCGCGCCCGGGCTACACCTGGGTGCCGCACCGTTGGGAGCGCAGTGGCGACCATTGGCGTCAGCACGGCGGGCAGTGGGAGCGCCACGGCGCCACCGCGCACCAGAGCCACAATCCGCCGCCCCAGGTGCGCCACGAGGCGCCGCGAGTGGTGCCGATCGAGCGCAGGCCGGAGCACAGAACGGAGCCGCAGCGTCACGAACAACGCTTTGAGCAGCGCACCGAAAGCCGGCAGATGCGCGATGCCCGGCCAGCGCCAGAGCGGCACGTTCAGGCATCGGTTCCGCGTGACATCGGGCGTCCGCCGCAACCGGGCCCGGAATTGCGCCCGGATCTACGCCCGGAACCGCGCCCGATTCAGCGCGTCGAGCAGGCACACCCGGTTGAACGCCGCGACGAAAATCGAGGCCCCAGAGAAGTTCGCGAGCACCGTGAAAGCCGG
>JAUPVD010000289.1 GCA_030917225.1 Pseudomonadota bacterium | reverse complement strand
GTATTCAGGCGGCGCAGAAGCTGGGTATTGCCGAAGTGCCGGTCATGCTCGCCAAGGGCTGGCCGGAAGCCAAGCGCCGCGCCTACGTGATTGCCGACAATCAACTCGCCATCAAGGGTTCTGGCTGGGACTTCGAACTGCTCGCATCCGAAATCGAAGGGCTGGGCAGCGATGGCTTCGATTTGACGTTGCTGGGCTTCAACGAGGATGAGCTTGCCGCTCTGCTAGTCGAGAAGACAGAGGGGCTGGTCGATCCTGATGACATTCCCGAAGTGCCTGCCGATCCGGTTAGCGTGCTGGGCGATGTTTGGCTGCTAGGCAAGCACCGGCTGGTGTGCGGCGACAGCACCGATGCGGATTGCGTGGCGAAGTGCCTTAACGGGGTTGCGCCGCACCTGATGGTTACGGACCCGCCTTATGGGGTGGAGTATGATGCGACCGCTCGCAGATCACTTCAATCGGTGAATAGCAAACCCGCGCAAGGCGCTGTGGCGAACGACGACCGCGCTGATTGGCGTGAAGCATGGGCGCTGTTCCCGGGCGACGTCGCCTACGTCTGGACGAGCGGCAAGTTTTTGCCCGAAAGCATCCTCTCTTTGGAAGCGGCTGGTTTCGAGCGTCGGTGCTTAATCGTTTGGGCAAAATCTAAGTTCGTGGTTGGGCGCGGCCACTATCACAGTCAGGAGGAAGAGTGCTGGTATGCCGTTCGCAAGGGCGGAACGGGACACTGGAGCGGCAGTCGCAAGGAAAGCGCCTTGTGGCAGATCGATCACCGCAAATCCGAAACCGGCCACTCAACCCAAAAGCCCGTCGAGTGCATGAAGCGCCCCATCGAGAACAACTCCAGCCCCGGCCAAGCGGTCTACGAGCCGTTTAGCGGCAGCGGCACCACGATCATTGCCGGTGAGATGACGGGTCGCTCGATCCACGCCATCGAACTCAATCCCGCCTATGTCGATGTCGCGGTCAAGCGCTGGCAGGACTTCACCGGGCAACAGGCGATCCACGAGGCGACCGGCAAGACGTTTGCAGAGATGGCCGCTAATCTGCCCACACAGCCTGACACGGCGCGAGAACAGGTCGAGGAGGTATCTTGATGGGCAAGCGCGGACCTAAGCCGTGGGAGCCGACCGACGAGGAGGTAGCCAAGGTGCGCCTCTATGCCGGGCTGGGCTCAACCCAGGACCAGATCGCGGCGATGATCGGCAAGAGCACCGATACCTTGACCAGAAACGAGCGAACAGCCGAAGCGCTTCATATCGGACGCGCCGAGACAATCGCCAAGGTCGCCGGGTCGCTGGTTCGCAAGGCGCTCAACGGCGATACCGCCAGTGCGATCTTCTACCTCAAGACGCAGGCTGGATGGAAAGAGACCAACGTGCAGGAACACACCGGCAAGGATGGTGGGCCGATCGAAATAGAACAGGTCAGTGCAGATGCAGATGCTTTCACCCGCGCAATTGCTGGCCTCGCTTCCAGAGAAGCAGAGGGAAGCAGAACTGGCGAAACTTCCCACTGAGGTTCGCGCGCAACTTCGGTGGCACTGGCCATTCTGGGCGCGGCCGAACCAGATCGAACCGGAAGGCGAGTGGCGAACGTGGGCCGCCATCGCAGGGCGCGGATTCGGCAAGACCCGCCTTGGCGCGGAGTGGGTGCGCAAGGTGGCTTGCGGCCCCACCCCGTTGGCTTCTGGCCGTCACCACCGCATTGCCATCATCGCGGAGACCGCTGCGGATGCCCGCGACGTATTGGTCGAGGGTGACAGCGGGATTCTTGCCGTTCACCCGCCCGACTTCCGGCCGCTTTACGAGCCATCCAAGCGCCGCCTGACATGGCCGAACGGCGCTGTCGGCACCCTTTACAATGCAGTCGAGCCGGACCAGCTGCGCGGGCCGCAGCACGACGCTGCACTTTGCGATGAACTGGCGAAATGGCGCTATGCACGGGACACATGGGATCAGCTGCAATTCGGGATGCGCCTTGGCGATCATCCGCAGGTGGTCGTCACCACCACGCCGCGCCCCATCACTGTCCTTAAAGAAATCCTCGCCAGCGCTGACACCGTGATCACGCGAGGCTCGACAATGGACAATGCGGGAAACCTTGCCCCATCGTTCATGAAGGCGATCGTTGATCGCTATGCGGGCACAAGGCTTGGCAGGCAGGAGCTCAACGCCGAGATGCTCGACGACGTGCAGGGCGCGCTGTGGTCGCGCGATATGCTCGACAGCACCCGCGTCAAGGATGCGCCGGAAATGCGCCGGGTCGTGATTGCGGTTGACCCGTCCGGCACGGCAGGCGGCGGCGAAGGGGATGACATCGGTATCGTCGCGGCAGGCATTGGTATGGACGGGCGGGGTTATGTCCTCGGTGATTATTCGTGCAATCTTTCACCCGAAGGTTGGGCACGGCGCGTGGCCGAGGTCTACTCGATGCACCGGGCCGATCGCGTGATTGCAGAACGCAACTTCGGCGGGGCCATGGTCGAGGCCGTGATCCGTGCCAGCGATGGGACACTGCCCGTGAAAATGGTCACCGCCAGTCGCGGCAAGGTGGCGCGCGCCGAGCCTATCGCAGCGCTCTATGAGCAAGGTCGGATCAGCCATATCGGTGGATTCCCACCGCTTGAAGACCAGATGTGCGCAAT
>JAUPVD010000288.1 GCA_030917225.1 Pseudomonadota bacterium | reverse complement strand
GCGATGGGATGAATCGCTGGCCAATTTTGAGGAGTCGCTCCGTCTCGCTCCGGATGATCCTGAGGTGCTGAAGAATCTCGGCCTCGCTTATGGCCGGATGCGGCGCTGGAGGGAGGCCGTGGTTCCGCTGCTGAAAGCAGTGGAAAAACACCCCGGCGACTACGTTCAGGCAATCGAACCTCTAGCCTTGGCACTTGCCCACTGCGGTCGTCTTGACGAGGCCGCTGTTTGCTACGCGGAGCTTTGGGCGGGCGAAAACGATCCGAAATATTTGTACGACCTGTTCGCTCTCGCGATGCATCGCTGTGACTGGCAGGAGATGGGTGAGCGTCTGGCGTTGTTGCGGGAGCGGTCGCACGGATTTGTCGATCTGCTGGGGACCCCGCTCATTTCGTTTTTTGCGCCGGGTTTAACCTCTGAAGAGCAGCGTCGAGTCTCGGCTGCCTTTGTGAGGGATTTCATCCCAGCACATTTTCTGGTGCCAGACGAGGCACCAATTCATGTTTCTGGGGGGGCTAAGCGGCGACTTCGGATTGGCTACGTATCCACAGATTACCGAGTGCATCCTGTGGGTTTCGTCCTGCCCTTGGTAATTGAACTTCATGATAGAAAGCAATTTGATGTCTTTGGCTATTCAATAGGCGCCGACGACGGAAGCGAGATTCGGCAGCGCTTCGTCTCCGCCTTCGACAGTTTTCTGGATGCAAGAGATCTCTCCGTCGGCCATCTCGCGGATCGCATCCGCGCCGATGGTATTGATATTCTTGTAGACCTCAATGGGTGGACTACTGACGCTCGTCCAGAACTATTCGCTCTGCGAAGTGCCCCCATCCAAGTGAACTGGTTGGGATATGCCGGAACCATGGGCCATCCTCGCTTGGCAGACTACCTGATCGGCGATCCTGTCGTGACACCGTTTTCAGAGCAGGGGGCCTACACCGAAACGTTGGTGTTGCTACCCCACTGCTATCTGCCCGCCGATACTTCAGTCATGCTGCCGCAGCCGCCTTCAAGAATGGAAGTGGGGTTGCCCGATGAAGCATTCGTTTACAGCTCGTTCAACAGTGCCTACAAATACAACCCTGCGGTGTTCGATCTCTGGTGTCGCATTCTCGATAAAACGCCTGGCAGCGTCCTATGGCTGGCAACACCGGCGCATGGTGGAATGGAGCGACTATGGCACGAAGCCGAGGTGCGTGGCATCGGACGCGAACGCATCATTTTCGCGAAGAGAGTCAATGATCATGCTGATCATCTGGCACGCCTGACACTCGCTGTTCTTGCATTGGATCCGTTTCCGTACAATTCCCATTCGACGGGCGTCGAGATGCTGTATGCAGGGGTGCCGATGCTCAGTTTGCTTGGACAAACCTTTCCTGGTCGGGTCGGGGCCAGCTTGCTCCAGTCGTCCGGCCTCGCAGAACTTATCGCGCCCACGCCGGATCAGTATTGTTCGCTCGCAGTTGCGCTTTACGAGGATAGGTGGCGGTTGGCTGCGTTACGCACGCGCCTCGCGCAGGATGTCCGTGATCAGTTGCCTTTGTTCAACATGGATGCATTCGTGGCAAACCTCGAGATGTTGTATGAGCAGATGTGGCGTGACCTGGCTGCAGGTGAGCGGCGGCCGATTGACGGGCGCGAACTGGCGCAGGCGCCCGGAGTACGGCAATGATCTGGCCTGAGGAGCGCGCCGCCTATCTGAATCGTCGGGCGGTTGATATTGTGCAGGGCGGCGACATGACATTCACGTTTCTCCCATCTGCGGCTACGAATGCCTTGAGTTATTTCTCCGAGGGCTTGCACGACGAGCTTGCCAGGTACTGCCCGGAGCCGTTTCGATATGTATTGCCGGAGACGGAGGAAGGACGCCACGCCGATATCGTGATGCACACGACGAGCGGCAAGGAAGAGGATGCTGCTCGGATTTGGCGTGACCGTCTTGAACGCCGGCCTGAGTCATTGTGTGCTCTGTGGTTGTGGGATAACCATATTTCGGGCATGGGAAACCGGCAGGCCGCTGCCGCTGCCGATCTGGTGTTCGCAAGCCACGCCTACGTTTCCGACTATCTGGTGAGTCCTGCGGCTTTGCTTGTTGGCCATTTGCCGCTGTGCTCGGCGCAATGGACTTGCGACGAGGCGGCACGCTTCTTCAACGAGGAAGCTGGCCGCGAACGTGCGCACTGCCTGCTTTTCAACTATGTGGACTACGGCCCGGACTATCCAGAGCGCCAGCGCGTTCTTGCGTCACTTTCGGCCGGTCTGAAACCGGTCGAAAACCTGCACATGACGCGGCACGATCGCTCGCGCTACTTCTCCCTGTCGAGACAGGCGCGCTTTCAGGAGTGGCTGCGCTACAAGGCGACGGTTATCGTTCCCCTTGATCGGGATTTGTCGACCCGCGTTTTTGATGCCTTGCTTGCCGGGCTTGTGCTTATCGTTCCGGAGCATATTCCGGATTTCGATTTTGTCGTCCCTCGCCCGGTTCAGGAGCAACTGGGCATCATCCGGGTGCCCGACCTTGAACTCGACACGGTTCAGGCAGCGACGTACGCCGCGCTGCGGCTGTTCGACGAAATGGGGCACGAAGGCGCATTGGCCCGCCACAGATTCGCGCTCGAGAACCACATGCTGGTCAACCGCATGACCGCTGTGCTGGAAACGATCTGGAGAATTGGAAGCGGTGAGCTTTCGATCGTGTTTGGTGAGCAGGAACAGCGATTTGGGCTGCTCATGAAACAGGCGGGGTAGTCCGATTACAGATCGTAATCCCGCAGTTTCTCCACATCTGCAATATGAATTTTTCTTCCCTCCACGGCGATCAGCCCCTTGTCCGAAAGCTCATGCAGAATCCGCGAGAAGTGCTCCTGCGTCAGATTCAGCCGTGAAGCGATCACCCCCTTGTTGGTCGGCAGGGTCACAGTCACCGATTTCTCCGCATCGTCCGAATCCGGCTGCTCGCGCAGCAGGTAGCCGATGATGCGCTGGCGGCCGGAGTGCAGGGAATACGATTCGACGTCGGTGATCAGGTGGTGCAGGCGCATGGCCATGCCGGCGATCATCTTGCGGCCGAGCTTGGGGTCGCTCTCCAGTTCTTCCATGATCACCGATTTGGAAATGTGCAGCAGCAGCGAGTCGGTGAGTGCCTGGGCGTAGACCAGGTAGGGTTTTTCCATGAACATCACGGCCTCGCCGAAGGTCTGTCCCTGGGTAAGAATTTCGACGACCTTTTCTCCACCCGCCGGAGAGGTGAATGCCAGCTTGACCTGGCCGTAGACGATCAGGTGGAAGCCGTTGCAGACATCTCCCTTGTGGAAAAGAATGTCGCCTCTAGCGGCATGCATTTCGCGCGTTCCTCGGGCGATGCGGCCGATTTCCTCTGCCATGAGGCCATTGAAGAGCGGCACATGGGCAAGCAGCGCTTCGATGTTGATGCTTTGGTGGTTTCCGTGCATGCGGGTGTCCGTTAGAGCTGGCGCTGGCCAGGGCGATCAATGCGGGCAATGTTCGCATTTGTCGCAGCGTGAGGCAAGCGCGGGAGTGGTTTGCCATGCGTTTGTCCGTCGCGCGCAGCGAGTGGCGCCAACTGGTATCGCCCGGTGCCTGCCTTTATAATAGGCGGCTTTTGCGCGAGGCATTGTGGACTCCCAAGTCGTAAACGTTTTTCCCGGGGCGCCCGTCGCGCTGGCGCGTGCCTGGCTGTGGCTCGGCATCATGGCCCTGATCGGTTCGGGCCTGCTCGCCCTGCTCCTCGTCTTTTCCCGCACCCCCGGCATTCAGGACGTCTTCCCGCTGAAGGAGTTTTTCCGTTCGGCGCTGGTCGTGCACGTCGATCTGTCGGTGGCAATCTGGTTCATGGCGTTTGCCACGGTGATCTGGAGCGCCGTTGGTGGCGCCGGACTGGCCTGGCTCGGTTGGGCTGGCTTCGGACTGGTTGCGCTGGGGACGGCGGTGATGACGGTGTCGCCTTTTTTCCCGGGCGCCGAGCCGGTGCTCAACAATTACATCCCGGTGCTGAAGCAGGACGTGTTTTTTGCCTCTCTGTGGATCTGCGGCATCGGATTTTCGCTGGCTGTGCTGCGTGCCTTGATCACCACCTGGCCGCAGCGCGTTTTTGGCGAGCCGCTGCGGTTCGGTGGCTTTGTCGGCGCAGCAGCGGCCTTCCTGTCGCTCGCAGCCTTCTTCTGGTCCTGGGCGATGGTGCCGAAGATCGACGAGCCGATCTATTTCGAAGTGCTCTTCTGGGGTGGTGGCCATACGCTGCAGTTCCAGCATGCGCTGCTGATGGTCGTCGCCTGGCTGTGGATCGGTGCGCACCTCGGGCAGCCGTCGCAAGCGTCGCCGCGCGCGCAGTCGATTCTTTTCCTCGTTGCCGCATTCCCGTTGCTGGCTGTGCCGCTGATCTACCTGACGGTACCGCCGGGTTCGCTGCCGCACATGGAGTTGTTTGCCAAGCTGATGAAGTGGGGGCATCCGTACATGGGGCCGCTGATCCTCGTTGGCGTGCTGTCGCTGTGGGGTGTCCGCAAGCACGCTGCACACCCGGCCAAGTCGGCTTTCGTCGCCTCGTTTACGCTGTTTGCACTGG
>JAUPVD010000287.1 GCA_030917225.1 Pseudomonadota bacterium | reverse complement strand
CCCGCCAGCCCTTTGGTGAGCTTGCCGACCACGCTTTCCTTGAAGCCACGTACACCGTTGATGTCGATCTGTGGTTTGCCAAAATTGACGCCGTGGGCGCTCATTTCTTCTGCTTCGGTAATTACCTTGGCCACGTGCAGCAGGGCTTTGGAAGGGATGCAGCCGACGTTGAGGCAAACCCCGCCAAGGGTTGGGTAGCGCTCGACCAGCGTCACTTGTTTGCCCAGATCGGCGGCGCGGAATGCAGCGGTATAACCACCGGGGCCGCCGCCGAGCACCAGTACTTCGGTGTTGATTTCGTTGCCGCTTGAGGCTGGATTTTGCAGGTCGGACTTCGGTCCGACAGCGGCATCTGGCGAAGGCTGCGTCGGACTGAAGTCCGACCTGCTGGCGCTATCGCCCGCCGCCGCTGTGTCGGTCAACAACAGCAAAATCACCGACCCGGCTGAAACCGTGTCGCCGACTTTGAAGCGCAACTCTTGCACCACGCCTGCCACCGTCGCCGGCACTTCCATCGTCGCCTTGTCGGTTTCCAGCGTCAGCAGCGGCGTGTCTTTGACTATCTGCTGCCCCGGCTGCACCAGTATTTCGATCACGTCGACATTGCTGAAATTGCCGAGGTCGGGGACTTTGAGTTCGATGGTTGTGCTCATGCCTTGTCCTGTTCTGCCGGGCTTTGCCGTCAGCGTTTCAGATCGCGATAGAAGTTTTCGTGCGGGCCGACCGCTTCGAGGTAGACCAGCCGCACTGCGTCATCCAGCGTGTAACCCAGCAGGTATAACTGGTTTTGCGCGCGGAACTTGTATACCCGCAGCGTCGCCAGATCGCCTTTTTTCTGCTCGCCGAGCTGCGGGTTGGCGGCCACTTCGGCGACTGCCGTGTCGACATCCGCTGCGACGTTGTCGTGCAGCTTTTTGTACTGGCGGCCGAAGCGCCGCGTCTGCACAACGTCGTAACATGGATTCATAAAAGCCTCGATACGTTGTCGTCACCGCTTGCCGTACTAACGTACTGTCCCACGGGGATTCCCTGCGGTTGTCTGCGCGGCTCCTTCGTGTCTCGCGGCTTTTCTGAATCCATGAAATTCATTTGATGCGGCTACGCGGCACAAACGACGTCGCCTGCTCACGCGGCTCGGCCATCGAGACGATTGATTCGGCAATGAATTCGACCGGCAGGTCGGGGTTATCCAGCGCAGCCCGGCCGACCTTGGCCCAGAATTCGATCTGCCCGGCAATGGTGCGGTGTTCGGCCTGCGCTTCGGCCTTGGCCTGTTCGTACAGCGTATCGTCGATACGTACCGGCAATCCCATGTTGTTGCTCCCAGGTCTGCTACAAAAGTAGTAAAACTATACCGTATTCGGTAGAGCCGGTCATAACATCAACCGCCGAATATCGCCGAGCAGTTTCGCCAGATACGCGGTAAACCGCGCCGCAGCGGCGCCATCAATCACCCGGTGGTCGTACGACAGCGACAGCGGCAACATTTGCCGTGGCGCGAATGCCTCGCCGTTCCACACCGGTTTGATTGCCGCCTTCGATACCCCCAGAATCGCCACTTCCGGGGCGTTGATGATCGGTGTGAACGCGGTGCCGCCGATGCCGCCGAGGCTGGAGATGGTGAAGCTGCCGCCTTGCATGTCGGCCGCACCCAGCTTGCCGTCGCGCGCTTTGGCTGCCAGTTCGCCGGTTTCGCGGGCGATTTGTGTCAGGCTCTTTTGATCGGCGTTTTTCAGCACCGGCACCATCAGCCCGTTGGGCGTGTCGGCGGCAAAGCCGATGTGGTAATACTGCTTCAGCACCAGATTGTCGCCATCAAGCGAGGCGTTGAAGTTGGGGAACTGCTTCAGCGCGGCCACGCAGGCTTTGATCAGGAATGCCAGCGGGGTCAGCTTCACGCCTTGCCCGGCCAGTTCGTCGCCCATCTGTTTGCGGAAGGCTTCCAGCTCGGTGATGTCGGCTTCGTCGAACTGGGTGACATGCGGAATCATCACCCAGTTGCGTGCCAGATTGGCGCCGGACAATTTCTGGATGCGGCTGCGCGGCTTGCTTTCGATCGGGCCGAACTGGCTGAAGTCGATTTGCGGCCACGGCAGCAGGTCAAGCCCGGAGCCGCTCTGGTATTGGCCTGCAGGCCGGCTGGAGAGCCCGCCCAGCGCGGCTTTGACGAATGCCTGCACATCACTCTGGGTGATGCGACGTTTGGGGCCGCTGCCGTTGACGGTGCCGAGATCGACGCCCAGCTCGCGCGCGAATTTGCGTACCGACGGGCTGGCGTGGGCAGTGCGGAAAGTGGCTTCGTCGACCTTGGCCGGGGCGCTGCTTGCCGGAGCCGGAGCAAGCTGGGCAGGGGGCGCGGGTGTAGCAATCGGCGCCGGCGCTGTGACTGGCGCGGGGGCTGCTGCAACGGGAGCAGGCGCGACTTCGGCCGTGCCGGCCTCGCTCACTTCCAGCAGGCACACCACATTGCCCTGGCTGACTTTGTCGCCGACCTTGATGCGTACTTCTTTCACTACCCCGGCGTGGCTGG
>JAUPVD010000286.1 GCA_030917225.1 Pseudomonadota bacterium | reverse complement strand
GCGACCTTCCTGGTCACCGTGCTCTTTGACCTGACCATTGCCGTCGAACTGGGCATGGTGCTGGCCAGCCTGATCTTAATCTACCGCATGTCCGAGCTTACCCGCATCGAGCGCCTGCCACTCGACGAGGAAGCCCAGGAGCCGCGTTTCATCTACCCGGACGGTACGATGCGCGTGGCCGCCTGGCAGCTTTACGGCTCCTTGTTCTTTGGTGCGGTCAACAAGCTGGAAGAACTGCTTGATCCTCATGCCGGCCACCCGGAGGTGGTCATTCTCGACATGACACGCCTGGTGCAGCTCGACACCACCGGTCTGGAAGGGCTGGAAAACCTGCGCGACAAACTGGCCAAGCGCGGCTGCACACTGCTCGTCTGTGGCTTGAATTCGCAGCCGGGATCGCTGCTGCAGCGCTCGGGATTCCTCGACCACGTTGGCGAAAAGAATGTCGCTGCCGACCTTGCCAAAGCACTGGAGCGCGCTTACATCCTCCTGCCCAGCCTGATGGGTGGCGACGAGGATTACTGAGAAAATACCGGATGGATCATGCTGCGAGTGATTTTGCAGCACGAGCATTCCGCAAGGCATTGAATTTCCTGCAACACCGACAGCCCAAAAAACCCACAATTCGATCGAACCGCGCTGCATTGTGCAGAATCATCGGCTAATATTGGTGGTGAAGGGGGCACAATGTCGCCAAGCCAAAATCGCCAGGCCGATAGCACCGGGCAAATGCCGATGCAGCAGGATTTGTCGTTCACGACAGCGCTGGTTCAGCAACTGGTGGTGCCGACCTTCGTGCTCAACGCCGAAGGGGCTGTCGTGGTCTGGAACAAGGCCTGTGAGCGGCTGACCGGCATGCCTGCCGAGGATGTACTCGGCACACACAATCACTGGCGCGCCTTCTACGCCGAACAGCGCCCCTGCCTCGCCGACCTGCTGGTGGAAAACCGGCAGGCCGAAATCAACAACCTCTACCCCATTCACCACGCCTCGCAGGAAGTCGCTTTCGGCACCCACGCCGAAAACTGGTGCGTCATGCCGCTGCGCGGTACCGAGCTCTATCTGGAGATCGACGCCGGCCCCATCCACGACGCCAACGGCCGTGTCATCGCCGTGATCGAAACCCTGCGCGACATGACGCTGCGCCAGAGTGCCGAATCGCGCCTGCGCACGCTGTTCGAATCCTCGCCTGACCCGGTGTGGATCATCGAGGATGGAAAATTCGTCGAATGCAACGATGCTGCAGTTTCGATGCTGGGCTATCGAAACAAGGCCGAGTTGCTCAACATCCATCCATCACAGCTGTCGCCGGTCGTGCAGCCGGACGGACAGGATTCCTTCAGCAAGGCGGAGGAGATGATGCGGATGGCGCTGGAACACGGCCTGCATCGTTTTGAGTGGGAACATCTGCGCGCTGACGGAACCCGGCTGACTGCCGAAGTAACGCTCTCGAACATCAAGCTGGCCGGGCGCCAGGCCCTGTACTGCGCATGGCGCGACATTTCCGACCGCAAGCGTGCGGAAAAGGCTTTGCGGCTGTATGCCAAGGTATTCGAGAACAGCGGTGAAGCCATTCTGATCACCGATGCCGATAACCGGATCGTCGCCATCAACCAGTCGCTGACACGCGACACCGGCTATTCGCAGGACGAGTTGCTGGGGAAGAATCCGCGCGTGCTGTCGTCCCATCACACGCCTCGCGACATCTACCAGAGCATGTGGGCCTCACTCCGCGAGTCAGGCTACTGGCAGGGTGAACTCTGGGATCTGCGGAAGGACGGCGTCACCTACCCGAAATGGGCGGCAATCTCGGCCATCCGCAATGAGCAGGGGCTGTTGACGAACTACATCGCGAGCTTCACCGATATCAGCGAACGCAAGGCAGCAGAGGCTCGCATCGACCACCTCGCGCACCACGACGCACTGACCGGGCTGTTCAACCGCTACAACCTGGAGAGTCGACTGGCCCAGTCGCTGCTCGCCGCCAAGCGCGAAAACCGGCAACTGGCGGTGATGTTCATCGACATGGACCGTTTCAAGACCATCAACGATACGCTTGGCCATCATGTCGGCGACCAGATGCTGATCGAGGTGGCGCAGCGTCTTCTCCAGAGCGTTCGCGAAAGCGACATCGTCGCCCGTCTTGGCGGCGATGAATTCGTCGTCACGCTGACCAGTATGGCAGGCGAAATGGATGCGGCGCTGGTTGCTGCGAAGATTCTCGGCACTTTGGGCGCTCCCTACCTTATCGAAGGCAAGACCCTGCATTCGACGCCGAGTATCGGCATCGCCATCTTCCCGACCAACGGTGACGATGCCAACACCCTGATGCGCGACGCCGATACGGCGATGTATTACGCCAAGGAGCATGGCCGCAACAATTTCCAGTTCTTCACCCCGACGATGACCGCCGCTGCGGAAGAACGGCTGGAACTCGAGCGCGATCTGCGCGCTGCGCTTTCCGCCCGGCAGTTCGTTCTGCATTACCAGCCGCAGGTGACCGTAACGGAAGGCAGGGTCCATGGCGTCGAAGCGCTGGTGCGCTGGCACCACCCCGAACGCGGTCTGATCCCGCCGTTGAAATTCATCCCGATCGCCGAGGAAACGGGCGTGATCGAGGCGCTCGGCGCCTGGGTTCTTGACGAGGCCTGTCGTCAATTAGCGGCCTGGCGAGCGGAAGGTCTTACGCCACTACGCATGGCGGTGAATCTGTCGGCCCACCAGTTACGCTCGCCGGATCTGGTTGCTCAAGTACAGGCTACCATCGCCCGCCACGGCATACGACCTGGCGAACTGGAGCTGGAAGTCACGGAATCTGCGGCAATGAACGATCCGGAGCGGGCCATCGCCCAACTCAAGGCGCTGCGCGACCTGGGCGTGGAACTGGCCATTGACGACTTCGGCACCGGCTACTCTTCCCTCGCCTATCTCAAGCTGCTGCCTATCCACACCCTGAAGCTGGATCGTGCCTTTGTACGCGACATCGAGACCGACGAGAACGATGCGGCGATCAGTGCCGCGACCCTTGCGCTGGCCCACAATCTTGGGCTGAAGGTGGTTGCAGAAGGGGTTGAAACCGAGGCGCAGCGTCGCTTCCTGACCGAGCATCATTGCGACTACCTGCAGGGTTATCTTTTTGGCAAACCGGAACCGGCGAGCGAACTGTCTGCACGCTGGAAGAAGACGCGCTAACGACTATCTGAAGTCGATCGACGCCGCAGCCTCAGCAAGGCTGTTTCGGCTTGCAGCCCTTGAGTATCCAGAGAGATATCACCCCCGACACCTCATCGGAACGGGTCTTGCGCGCCATCGACGTAGGATCGCGTCCGGCATTGGTCTTGGCGTGGGGATCCGACCCGGCCTGCAACAGCAACTCTGCCTGCTTCGCGTTCTGCGTATAAGCCGTCATGTGCAACGGCGTCAGCCCTTCGCTGTCGCGCGCATTGACGTCGGCACCTGCGGCAAGCAGGGCCTTGAGCGCGCTCAGATCAGGGTTGGTGGCAGCCAGGTGCAGCGGCGTCGAGCCATGCTGGGTGCGAACATCGCGCATCGTCGGGTTGGCCTTCAGTATCCTTTCGACATCCTTGCCGCTACCCATCCGGGCAGCATCGTGGATAGGCTGATCATTAGCACCGACCACCGCCGGCCCGCTAATATCCTCTGCGGCCAGCCCGCCTGTTGGAGCCAGACTTGCTGCCAGTAGCAGCATCCCGATCGCCACGCTTCTCTTCATCAATTTTCCCTCGCTGACTACCCGCATCACCATGTGTCCATTGGATGGCGCCTGCGGCAATTTCGTTCAACGCCTTAGCGCATACCACGCCTGCCCGATCCACTCATGCAGGGCACGTGCCGAGCCCTGTAGTGCTCCGGCACGCGGCACAAAATCAAGTGCCGAAACCTGGCCGACGGACTGATAACCCGTTGGTGCCGGCAACACTTCAAAACCAGCCGCTTCAAAGGCTGCAACCGAACGCGGCATGTGCCATGCGTGCGTGACTACAGCCACTTTCCGGACACCCGCCGGCAGCAGGATTTCCGCCGAGCGTCGCGCGTTTTCAAGCGTGTTGTCGGAAGCCGATTCGAGCCAGCGTACCTGAACCCCGAAATCCCGCGCCAGCGATTGGCGCATGACCTCCGCTTCGGAGCGCTCGCCACCATCGGGGGCACCACCGCTGACCAGCAGCGGCTTCTTCGACTGCCGGGCCAGCAAGGCTGCATAGCGCAGGCGATCCAGAGCCGGGCCGATCACATCGTCCTCGGCAAACTCAGGTGCGCCACGATAGCGGCTAGCGCCCAATACAACAATGGCGCCAGCATCAAGCTTGTCGAGCTTGTCAGGGGCCAGTGGCGGATACTTCGCCTCCAGCGGCGCGAGCAAGGCGCGGGCAACGACGCCTAGCGACAGGATGGTGACCAGCAGCACGCCGGAAATGACCAGAAAGCGTGCCAGTCCTGGGCGCCTGTGCCAGAGCAGGATGCCGATTCCGGCCAGCAGCAGCCCGTTGAGTGGCGGCAACAACATCGACGCAAGCAGATTGGTGATCAACCAGGAAATGGACATCCGGATTTCTTGACGGCGTTAATGAAAAAAGCCCGCCAGGCAAATCGCCTGACGGGCCTTGATGATGCCAAGAAGTGCCTTAACTGGCCAGCAGGTTCTTGATGTTCTCGATCGTCGACGGATCGTCGATGGTCGTCAGGTCACCCGGATCGCGGCCTTCCGCCAATGCCTGCAGCGAACGACGCAGCATCTTGCCGGAACGGGTCTTGGGCAGTGCAACGACGAAATGCACGCGGGCCGGACGGGCAATGGCACCAAGGATGCCATCGACCGTGCCGAAGACTTCCTTCTCCAGTGCTTTGACCAGCTCGGGCGTCGCAATCTTCGAAGCATCCTTGACGACGGCGAAGGCCATCGGCATCTGGCCCTTTAGCTTGTCCTCGACACCGACCACGGCGACTTCGGCGATGGCAGCGTGGTGCTGGATCGCCTCTTCGATTTCGCGCGTGCCCAGACGGTGACCGGCGACGTTGATGACGTCGTCGGTGCGGCCGAGGATGGTGAAGTAACCGTCGTCATCCTTGATCGCCCAGTCGAAGGACGAATAGACCACCGGAT
>JAUPVD010000285.1 GCA_030917225.1 Pseudomonadota bacterium | reverse complement strand
TTCCGATCTGGTGTGCCGATGGAAGGTCCGTACAAGACGGATCACTACCGCTACTAAGAAGATGCTCCGCCTGCTCGCGATCTGGATCATCAATGCGGTGGCGCTGCTGGCGCTACCCTACCTCGTGCCGTCGATCCAGATCGCCAGCTTCGGCACGGCGCTTGGGCTCGCACTCGTGCTCGGCCTGATCAACGCCGTGCTGCGCCCGCTGCTGATCCTGCTGACGCTGCCGGTGACGCTGCTCACGCTGGGTGTCTTCATCGTCGTCATCAACGCCCTGCTCTTCCAGCTTGCCGGCTCGTTCTTCGACGGCGTGCAGATCGGCGGGTTCTGGTCAGCCGTATTCGGCACGCTGCTCTACAGCCTTGTCTCCTGGGCACTTACAGCGCTGCTCTTTCCGGCGCGAAGCTCAGGCGGCATCACCGTCATTACCCGGAACAAAGAATGAAGCGAACCGAAATCTCCATCGAATTCTTTCCGCCGCAGACGCCCGAAGGCGTCGACAAGCTGCGTGTCACGCGCGCCAAACTGGCCGAACTGAAGCCCGAGTTCTTCTCCGTCACCTACGGCGCCGGCGGCTCGGCGCGCGAGCGCACCTTCGCCATCGTGCGCGAAATCGCTGCCGAAGGCCTCTCCGCCGCACCGCACCTGTCGTGCATCGGCTCGACCAAGGAAAGCATCCGCAGCATCCTCGACGAGTACAAGGCCGAGAACATCCGCCGCATCGTCGCCCTGCGCGGCGACCTGCCCTCGGGCACCGGCGATGCCGGCGAGTTCCGCTACGCCAACGAGCTGGTCGACTTCATCCGTGCCGAAACCGGCGACCTGTTCAGCATCGAAGTGGCCGCCTACCCGGAATGGCACCCGCAGGCCCGCTCGCCGGAAGACGACCTGACTAACTTCGTGCGCAAGGTGAAAGCCGGCGCCAACTCGGCGATCACGCAGTACTTCTACAACGCCGACGCCTACTTCCACTTCGTCGACACCGCACGTGCCCGTGGCGTAAACATTCCGATCGTGCCCGGCATCATGCCGATCGCCGGCTTCTCCAAGCTGGCCCGCTTCTCGGATGCCTGCGGCGCCGAGATTCCGCGCTGGATGCGCAAGAAGTTCGAAGGCTTCGGCGACGACGCCGAAGCGATCAAGGCCTTCGGCCTCGATGTCGTCACTGAGCTGTGCGAAAAACTGCTCGCCGGCGGTGCGCCGGGCCTGCACTTCTATTGCATGAATCAGGCCGCGCTGACGACGGAAATCTGCAAGCGTCTGAAGCTTGCATAATCGCACGAACACCAGCCGACTCACCGTGCATCCTGTCCGACTCAAATTTGACCGCGTCTTTGATGTCACCAAGGACATGCCGGGCGGACGCAAGGTAACCCATTTCGGATTCGAATCCCCGGCCATTCGCCAATGTTCAGTGGTTGTACCTGGGTGGCCGAGAGTGGAATCCGGAATGAGCGTCATTGCTTTGCTCAAGCGCCCGAATGATTGGCACCATATCTATGGCTGGGTAGATTTGGATCGGCATACGGTTGTTTGCGACTCCCCTGCAGGCCACTTCGCTATCACATTGCTGATGCTGTTCTCCATTGCCGCAATCAGCACAAAATACGACACGCCAAGCATTGTCGAGCTAGCTACTATTTATGTGGTTTTTGGTGGAATCGCTTTGTTTTGTGCAGTACAGAGCGTTGTGGCATTTCGCGCAAAAAGAAAGCTCTCTCGAATGCTGTCAGCCACTTAAGAACGCAAGCACGTCATGCCCCGCCCTATCCCCGAACTGGTCACGCACGCCACCGAGCTCTTTGCACCGCTCAGCAGCATCCGCAGCAAGGCCATGTTCGGCGGTTGGGGGTTCTACTGCGAAGATCTCTTCTTTGCGCTGATCGCTGACGACACCCTCTACCTGAAAGCTGACGCCGAAAGCGCCGAGCAGTATCGCACTGCGGGCGGCGAACCCTTCCGCTATGCACGCAAGGATGGCCGGATGGAAACGATGGACTACTGGACCGTCCCCGAAGAAGCCATGGAAACGCCGAGCGGCATGCGGCCATGGGCGCAACTGGCACTGGCGGCAGCAGTGCGGGCACGCAAGCCCGCAAAGAAGGCAAAACCCGAAGCCTGCCGGTAACAACGGGCCATTCTGAACACCAATTCGAACTTGAACGCCAACAGACCGGTCTATATACTGGTCTGAACCACTTCAAGGAGCACCCCATGAGCACATTGACCGAAATCGGCGCTTACGAGGCCAAGACGCGTCTTCCGGAATACCTGCGCAAGGTCCGCGAGGGCGACACCTTCCGCATCACGCAGCGCGGCGAACCGGTCGCCGACCTTGTGCCGGCAGGCACCGCACAGAAGCGCCTGGCAGTGCAGGCGGCCACCCGCATGCAGCAGTTCATGCATGAGCGGCCACCAGTCAAGGGCATCGACATCAAGGCACTGATTGATGAAGGGCGCGACTGATGCGTTTCGTGCTCGACAACTCGGTTGCCATGCGCTGGCTTTTTGCCGACGGCAGCGAGGCCGACCTGACTTACGCCGCACATGTTCTCGAATTGCTCGCACAGGAGGAAGGCGAAGCAGTGGTACCGGCGCTGTGGCCGCTGGAAGTCGGCAACGTGATTGTTCGCGCTGAGGCCAAAGGTTTCATTCCGGAGGCCAGAAGCACGGAATTTCTCGGCCTGCTCGAGGATATGACCATTGCCGTCGATAGCCATACCGCCGCACATGCGCTGCACGATACGATGCAACTGGCCCGCCGCTTCCGGCTGTCAACCTACGATGCGTCCTACCTCGAACTCGCCTTGCGCGAAGGGCTGCCGTTGGCGACGCTGGATGCCGATCTGAGAAGCGCGCTGACCACGACCGGCGGTCGGCTGGCATGACCCCCACCCTGCACTGGGAAGAAAGCGGCGAGGCCAGGTGCGCCCTGTGGCGCTCGGAATCCGGCGTTGCACCGGCAAAGCGCGTCGTGCTGGCCGACGACCAGACCAAGGCCGACGAAGCCTGGCGGCTGGCCTGCGAAGGCACTGCGCTGCTGTGGTGTGGCGATTTCCAGAACGCGCGGCAACTGCTGCAGGCGATGGCGCGGCGCATCGACAAGAAGCCGGCCAAGAAGAAACGCGCCGCGTCGATGACCGAAGCCTTCCACCAGCACCGCATGGCACAGGCACAACGGGCGCGCACGCTCGGCATGCTGCTGGTGCCGCTGAATGCCGATTACACGGTGCCGTTGCGGCGGGCGCCGGAAGTTGCGGAAGCGTGCAGCGAGGCCTACGGGCCGGCGACTGTCGACACGCAAGCCTCCGTGGTTTCGCTGCGCGAACTACAGGGGTTGATCGGCGCCCATGAATGGCGCAAGAAAGGCGTGCCGATCCCGGCGCTGGGCGCCAACATCCACCCGCACTACGGCGTCTTCTCGCCGGTGCGCGGTGAATACATCGATCTCGTGGCCACGGCGCCGCTGCCGGCAGCCACACAAGCCAACTCGCTGGCCTTCGACATCGGCACCGGCACTGGCGTACTCGCCGCACTGCTGGCCAAGCGCGGCATCACGCGCGTCGTCGCCACCGATCAGGATTCGCGCGCGCTGGCCTGCGCCAGTGACAACATCGCCCGCCTCGGCCTTGAGCGGCAGGTAGAGATCGTTCAAGCCGACCTCTTCCCGGAAGGACGCGCGCCGCTCATCGTCTGCAACCCGCCCTGGGTGCCGGCCAAGCCGAGTTCGCCGATCGAGAATGCGGTGTACGACCCGGACAGCCGCATGCTCAAGGGCTTCCTCGCCGGGCTGAAGGAGCATCTGGCGCCGAATGGCGAAGGCTGGCTGATTCTCTCCGATTTCGCCGAGCACCTCGGCCTGCGCTCGCGCGCCGACCTGCTCAAGCTGATCGAGAGCGCCGGGCTGAAGATCATCCAGCGCCACGACATTCGCCCGAGGCACCCGAAGGCCGCCGACATTGACGACCCGCTGCACCTCGCCCGCGTCGCCGAAAAGACTTCGCTCTGGCGACTCGCCGCCGCCTGAAATGAAACGACCCCCACGCTCACTCCGTTCGCTGCCCCCCGCGGGGGCGTCAGTACGCTTGGGGCGGCCCGGCGCGTACTGACATCATGCGTGTCGAAACCCTGCGTCAGCGTTTGCGTGAGCTCGGTGCAAAGCCCTGCCACGAGGAACGCGTGCTGCGCGCCTGGCTGGCAGCAAAGCCGCTCGACAGCGGTCCGCGTCGCGCCGAAGACGTGCTGCCGCTGCCGGTGCGCGAGGCGCTACCCAGCCTGACGGCCGAACTCGGCCAACTGGCGCGGATACGCTCGGAACACCCCGGCAAAGACGGCTCGGCACGGCTGCTGGTGGAACTGGCCGACGGCCAGAAGGTGGAGAGCGTGCTGCTGCCGCGCGACGGCATCTGCGTGTCAACACAGA
>JAUPVD010000284.1 GCA_030917225.1 Pseudomonadota bacterium | reverse complement strand
TCGGTGGCCGTCTGGTGGCCATCGTCGGTACTTCACCGGTGATGTCGGCACAGTTGGTCACGCGTACCGGTGAGATGACTTTCAATACCGTGAATCTGTTCGAGACGGTAGCAGCCCCGCTACGCAACGCTGTCCAGCGCGAGCAGTTCGTCTTTTAAACGCCCGGAGAAGAATGCAGCAGATCTCGCCAAACGAACTCGCAGACTGGCTGGCAGCTTCTGGCTGCCACGAGCGCGCTGTCCCGGTCATGCTGGATGTGCGCGAGCCCTGGGAAATGGAGATCTGCCGCATCGACGGCGCCCTGGCGGTGCCGATGGCGACCGTTCCGCCGCGTCTTCAGGAATTTGATCCGGATGCCGATACAGTGGTTGTTTGCCACCACGGCGTTCGATCGTTTCAGGTTGCGCTCTTTCTCGAGCGTAACGGTTTTTCATCGGTCTACAATCTTGCCGGCGGCATAGACGCCTGGTCGTGCGACGTTGAACCTTCCATGCCGAAGTACTGAAAGAGAATCCTCCATGCGCAATAAAAACGCCCAGAACGTTCAGAATGCTTCCCCGGCCCCCGGAAAAGTCTCCTCGCTGCTTGCCGCGCTCCTGCTCGGTGGGGCGGCGGTTCCCGCTACCGCGGCTGACCTGCTGCAGGTCTATCGGCAGGCACTCGACAACGACCCGCAGTTCCTCGCCGCCCGGCATCAGCTGGATGCAGGTCGCGAGAAAGAGGCGCAGGGCCTTTCCGGGCTGCTGCCGACGCTGGGGGTTGCCGGCAATACGCAATGGAACGACGTCGACCGCGAGCTGCGCGGATCCAGTGCTGCCCCGATCAAGGCCAAGTACAACAGCAACGGTTATACGGCCACGCTGACGCAACCCTTGTTCCGCTGGCAGAACATCGTCAGCTACCAGCAAGGAAAGATGCAGGCTGCGCAGGCCGAGGCACAGTTCGCACAGGCTCGGCAGGACGTCATCCTGCGGGTGGCCACCGCCTATTTCGATGTGCTGCTGGCCGAGGTGAACCTGAGTTCCCTGCAGGCGCAGAAGAAGGCCATCGCCCAGCAACTTGAACAGGCCAAGAAGAATTTCGAGGTCGGTACCGCAACCATCGTCGATACGCATGAAGCGCAGTCCCGCTTCGATCTGGCGACCGCCCAGGAGATCGCGGCCGACAGCGAACTGGAAATCAAGCGGCGGGCGCTGGAGGTGATTATCGGGCGTGATCCCGGTTCGCTGGCCCTGGTCCGCGAAAAAGTGGTACTCGATCCACCGCAGCCACCGGCGATGAAGCCCTGGCTCGAAGCGGCGGAGAAGGACGCCATCGCCGTGCAGTTGCAACAGCTGGCACTGGAAATCGCCGACAAGGAGGTTTCGCGCAGTCGTGGCGGACACTATCCAACGCTCGATGCCGTCGTGGCCCGTGGCAATGCATCACAGACGGCAGCCCTGCCGACACTGGGGGGCGGAATAGCGCCCGGCTTCGAGACCAACTCGACAACGGCAGCGCTGCAACTGAACATCCCGATCTTTCAGGGCGGCTACGTAAATTCCAAGACGCGCGAGGCTGCCGCTAACCGCGAGGCGGCGCGGCAACAGCTGGAAGCGGCGCGCCGGAATGCCGCTCAGGCGGCACGACAGGCTTATCTTGGGGTGAGCAACGGTACGGCCCAGGTCGGCGCGCTGCGGGCTGCTCTGGTTTCCAGCCAGAGCTCGCTGGAGTCGAACAAGCTGGGTTACGAGGTTGGCGTGCGCATCAATATCGACGTGCTGAACGCTGAGCAACAGGTTTATGTCACCCGCCGCGATCTGGCGCGGGCATTCCACGACACGCTGTTGTCGCAGCTCAAGTTGAAGGCGGCTGTCGGTACGCTAGAAGAGGATGATCTGGCCAAGATCAACGCGCTGCTGCAGCAATAAGAAACGGCAATAAAATCAGCTGCTGCGCTTGAGCAGCGGTTCCAGCAAGGCCATTGTCCGTTCCGTGGCACCCTGATGGGTGCGGCTGAAGGCGATGGCCTTTTCTTTCATGTTGATGCGATGCTCCGGACTGCCGAGGATGGCCTGCACACAGCCAGCGAGTTCAGCACTGCTACCGATGCGTGAGGCTGCGCCGCTGGCGACGGCATCCTCCGATGCCTGTGCGAAGTTGAAGGTGTGCGGCCCGACCACCACCGGGCAGCCGCAGGCCGCCGCCTCGATCAGGTTCTGACCGCCGAAAGGCAGCAGCGAACCCCCGATCAGCGCCAGGTCCGCCGCGGCGTAGTAGGACGCCATCTCACCCATGCTGTCGCCGAGCCAGACTTGCGTGCCGGCTTCGGGAAATTCTTCGAGACTGCGTCGTTTGAACTTCATGCCCCGTGCCCGGACGAGCCCGGCCACTTCCTCGAACCGTTGCGGATGGCGCGGGACGAGGGTCAGGAGCGGATTCGGCAGCAGGTTCAACCGCTCGATCTCACCCAGGGTGTCGAGAATCAGCGCCTCTTCGCCATCCCGCGTACTCGCTGCCAGCCAGACCGGGCGGGCGCCGATTTCGGCACGCCAGTTCAATCCCCTGGCCAGCTTCGCGGGGTCCGGCGTTACGTCGAACTTCAGGTTGCCGGTGACGCTCACCCGGTTGGCGCCCAGTGAGCGGATGCGTGCGGCATCGTCATCGGTTTGCGCGGCGACGACGTCGAGCCCGGCGAACGCCGGCTGGGCCAATGCCCGCAGCCGTTGGTAGCCGCGTTGCGACCGGGACGAGAGCCGGGCGTTCACCAAGCCAAGCGGTATCTGCCGCGCCTTGGCTGTTGCGATGATGTTCGGCCACAACTCCGTCTCCATGAACAGGCCGAAAGCGGGACGGAAATGGCCGAGAAAGCGGGCGGCAGCATCGGGCAGGTCGTAGGGCAGGTAGGCCTGCAATACGCGGCCGGGGTGGCGGTCGAGATACATGCGACCGGCTTCGCGGCCGGTCGGCGTCATGTGCGTGAGCAGCAGGCTGTGATCCGGGTGGCGTTGCAAGAGCGCTTCGATCAGCGGTTCGGCCGCGCGGGTTTCGCCGACCGAAACGGCGTGCAGCCAGATCAGTTTGCCGGGAGCGCGCTGCGCATAGAAGCCGTAGCGTTCGCCGATGTGCTGGCGATACTCCGGCTGTTTGCGACCCCGCAAAAACAGGCGCAGCCAGACCAGCGGCTGTGCCGCGTAGAACAGCACGGTGTAGAGAAGGCGGGCGAAAGCCTGGGCCATCAGCGTCGCAAAGCCTCGGTGGCCGTGGCTAGTACTTCGGCTATGGACGGCGGTGTGCCCTTGCCGCCCAGGTTTTGCGCAAATCCTGCGCCCATGACGCCCGTCAGGGCCGGATCGGTGGCGGTGTAAAGCGCCACGGTCGGCACCTTGAGGGCGGTGGCCAGATGGGCGAGTCCGGTATCGACCCCGACGGCCAACCTGGCTTTTCCAAGCACGCCGGCAAGGTCGTGGATACCCAGCGGTGGCGCGGCGATGGCGCCGGGCACGGCATCGGCGATGCGCTGTGCCCGCGCTCGCTCGATCGGGTTGCCGGCGGGAAGAATCGGGGTCAGACCCCATTTGATCAGTTCGCCGGTGAGTGCGATCCAGTCCTGCTCGGGCCACAACTTGTCGTCGCGGCTGGTGGCGGTCAGCAGCACGGCGAGTGGAGCGTCTGGCAGCCAGGGGGCTGAAAAAGCCGGTGCGGTGATGCCGTAGTCGAGTTCATTTCCCGGTGTGTAGCCAAATGCGGCACCGGCCAGCAGCCGGTTACGGACGACGGCGTGGAGCGTGCGCGGAACTGAGAAATGTTGGTCGTAGAAGCGGGCGGCTGCCGGTTCGCGGGCGGAAT
>JAUPVD010000283.1 GCA_030917225.1 Pseudomonadota bacterium | reverse complement strand
CCGGGCTTGAGCAATACGTCGAGCAATGGGAGAGCCGGACAACGCGCCGCCTGAGCGGTCGCGTGATGCTGGTGGAAGACAGCGATACCGCCGCCAATTTCCTCACCGAGGTGATGGTCGGGCTGGGCCTGTCTGTCGTTCGTTTCAAGACCGCCGAAGAGGCCATCGCCTCGCTGGCCTTCGAGGATTACAAGATCGTCGTCACCGATTTCGTGCTCGAAGGCATGCAGACCGGCCTCTCCGTCATCCGTGCCGTGCGTGGGCAGGCAGGCCGGAAAAGCGAGCTGCCCAGTCTCGCGCTGTCTTCCATAGACAGCGTTGCGCGGCGGGTCGAGATCCTGCGTGCCGGCGCCAACGATTTCGTTGGCAAGCCAGTGGTTGCCGAAGAGCTGGCGGCGCGTCTTTCCAACCTGCTGATGCTGCGCGAGCTGTTCGACCGGCTGGAAGCGCAGCATGAACTGGTCAAGGAAATGGCCTTGCGTGACCGCCTCACCTCGCTGCACAACCGCCACCATCTCGATGCCGAAATGCCCCGGCTGATGGCCGAAGCGTGCGAGAAGAATTCGCCGCTCTCGCTGGTTGTTGTCGATATCGACCACTTCAAGCGTGTCAACGACCGCTATGGCCATTCGCGCGGTGACGAAGTGCTGGTGGCTGTTGCCGATATCCTGCGCGGCGTGTGCCGTGGCGTACAGCAACTGGTGCGTTACGGGGGCGAGGAGTTCGTGCTGGCCTTGCCCGGCGCCACGACCATTCAGGCCGGCCTCGGCGCCGAGCGCTTGCGCGAGCGCATCGCTGCCGCCAAGCCCGGCGGCATACCGGTCACTGCCAGTTTCGGCATCTCGACACTGAAGCCGGGCGAAAGCTTCGATCAACTGTTTTCGCGTGCCGACGCCGCACTGTACGAGGCCAAGCGCGGCGGTCGCGACCAGGTGGTGAGCGCATGACGATGCCGCAAAAACCCCTGGCCGGCCTCAAGGTGCTCGAACTCGGCACCCTCATTGCCGGCCCTTTCGCCGCGCGCATCATGGCCGAGTTTGGCGCCGAGGTGATCAAGATCGAGTCGCCCGATGGCGGCGACCCCTTGCGCAAATGGCGCAAGCTCTACGAAGGCACCTCGCTGTGGTGGTCGCTGCAGGCGCGCAACAAGCAATCGGTAACGGTGAACCTGAAACATCCGGAAGGTCTCGCCATTGTCCGCAAGCTGGTGAAGGAGGCTGACATCGTCGTCGAGAACTTCCGCCCAGGTGTGCTGGAAAAACTCGGCCTCGGCTGGGAGGTGTTGGCGGCAGAAAACCCTGGTCTGGTCATGCTGCGCCTTTCCGGCTTTGGGCAAACCGGGCCGATGGCGCAGCAACCGGGTTTTGGCGCCATTGGCGAGTCGATGGGTGGGCTACGCTACGTCACCGGCTTTCCCGACCGGCCGCCGGTGAAGACCGGTATTTCCATCGGCGATTCCATTGCTGCACTGTGGGGCGTCATCGGCGTGCTGATGGCCCTGCGCCACAAGGAAGTCAATGGCGGCAAGGGGCAGGTGGTCGATGTTGCGCTCTATGAAGCGGTGTTCGCGATGATGGAGTCGCTGGTGCCGGAGTTTGACGTTTTCGGCTTTGTCCGCGAGCGCACCGGCAACATCATGCCCGGCATCACCCCGTCGAATACCCACACGACCAAGGACGGTCGGCATGTCACCGTTGGCGCCAATGGCGATGCGATCTTCCGCCGCCTGCTGCTGGCCATGGGGCGGCAGGATCTGGCCGACGACCCGACACTTGCCGACAATGCCGGCCGCGATGCGCGGCGCGATGAACTCTATGCCTTGATCGATGCCTGGGTCGGTAGCCAGACAGAAACCGAAGTGCTCGCCGCACTGGCTGCGGCCGAAGTGCCGGCATCGCGCATCTACTCAGTGGCCGACATGTTTGCCGACCCGCAGTTTCTCGCGCGCGGCATGCTGGAGTCGGTGAAGCTGGCAGACGGCCGCGAATGCCGTATGCCCGGCGTAGTACCGAAACTCTCGGAAACACCGGGCGGCATGGAATGGGTGGGGCCGGCGCTTGGCGAACACACCGATGTCGTTTTGTCGGGCTTGGGTTACGACGCGGCGGCGATTGCCGCATTGCGCCAGGCCGGGGCCATCTGAACGCTCAGTATTTGCTGCGCGCCTGCTCGTAGATCGGCATGACCTGTGGCAACTGCCGCTCGATTTCCTTGATGCGATTGTTTCCCGCCGGGTGGGTCGACAGCCAGGCGAAGGGTTCGCCCTTGCTGGCAGCCCCCATCTTTTGCCACAGCGTAATGCCGGCGCGCGGGTCGAAACCACCGCGCGCGGTCAGCTCCAACCCGACAACATCGGCCTCGGTTTCGTCATCGCGGGAAAACTTCAGCGTCAGCAGGTTGCCGCCGAGCTGGAAAGCATCGGTGTAGCGGCCGCCACCAATGAACTCGCCGAGCAGAACAGCGCCGAGGCTGGTCAGTTCGTTTTTGGCCACGCGCTCGCGGGCGTGCTCGCGCAGGGCATGTGCAATCTCGTGGCCGATGACCACGCCGATTTCATCGTCAGTCAGCTTCAAGCCTTCGATCAGGCCGGTGTAGGCCGCAATTTTGCCGCCCGGCATGCAAAAGGCGTTGACCTGTTTCGAGCCGATCAGGTTGATTTCCCACTGCCATTTTTCGGCGCGCGGGTTGAAGCGTTTCGCGTGCGGCAGCATGCGTCTGGCAATGCCGCGCAGACGCTGCAATTGCGGATGGTCATCGGGCGCCAGCGCCTTTTTTGCCGCGGCTTCGTTCATCATGTCCCGATACTGGCGTGCCGAGGAACGTTCAAGCTGGTCGGCCGGCACCAGGTTGCGCAGCATCGAAGGTTTGCCCACGTCGACGCCTTCCGCCAAGGCAGGCAGCGCGAGGGAAAGAGAAAACAGGCTGGCAAGGAGGAGCGAGAAGCGATGCACGGCAGTCGGTCTGGTCAGGAGGAAAACGGGGGGATACAGTAGCACAACCTCCACTCGCCGATCTGCCATGAACCAGCTTGAAGAACTGCGTGCCGTCGTTCGCCAATTTGTCACCGAACGCGGCTGGGATCAGCACCACAACCCGAAAAATCTGGCCATCGCCCTCTCGGTCGAAGCGGCCGAGGTGCTGGAGCATTTCCAGTGGTGTTCGGAGGCCGAAAGTTTCACGCTACCCCCCGAACGGCGCAAGGCCGTGGCTGACGAACTTTCGGATGTGCTGATGGGCGTCATCCGCGTTGCCGACCTGCTCGATATCGACCTCGCTGAAGCCTTCGCCAGCAAAATGGTGGAAAACCGCCGCAAATATCCGCCGGAGAAGGTGCAGGGGCGGGCGGTGAAATACACCGATTTATAGCCGTTCTGCGTGGCGTATTTTGCAATGTTTTTGTTGAGTTCTCGTCGTGGTGAGCGTTGCAGCCAATTTGCCATTTGGCGCAATTTGCACGATTCGTAAGATTATTGCGCTTGGCCTCAAACGAAAAAAGCGTGCCCCAGCGTGCGTACGCCAATGCCGACACAGGCGCCGAGCGCGGCCGGTTTCCACACGGCGGCAACGCGCTTGCCGGCGGTGATGAGCACGGCAACACCGGGAATGTCGAACGGGTGAATCAGAAAGCCGGCGCTGGCATTGAGCAGTTCGGCACTCATCTGTCCGGCGCGGCGCATGTCGTCGACCACGCCCATCATCGCCGTGCCGCCGGCAAGATACTTGGTCAGCGCCGGCAGGATCAGCAGCGGGTCCACATTCACCAGTGCCAGCACGGGGGCCAGCAATTCGGTCAAGGCATCGATGGCACCAAAACGCTTCAGTGCGGTAACGGCAACCAGCGACAGCACCAGCATCGGGATGGCGCCAACGGCAATCTTGAAAGCTTCGGCGCCGGCGTGGTTGATCACGTCGAGCACGCCCTTGGCGCTTTCTGCCGTACGGTGGTGCAGCGTTTCGTCGAGCTTGGCCTCGGTGGCCGAAAGGTTGCGGCCGAACAGGTAGTAAGTGGCTGCTGCGGCGGCCAGTCCGCCGATCACCGAAAAGAGCAGGGTCGGGCCGAAGTCGAGGCCCATGGTCATCATCGGCAGCGAGGCGTTGGCCTGTGTCATGGCGAAGACCATGGCCAGGGTTGCCGCGATGTGGCGGTCGGAAGTGCCGCGCTGCTCCATCATCGCCAGCGTGGCGATCGGCGCCGCGAAGCAGACAAAGTTGATCTGCAACGCGGCAAAAACTCCCAGCCCGGTCAGGCCGAAGGGCTTGAGCAGCGGGGCAATGCGCCCGACGATCCAGTCCAGCGCGTTGCGTGCCTCAAGCAGGCGCATCAGCGAAAGCATCACCACCATCACCGGCAGCAGCACGAACAGCGAAAGCTCGACCGCCGAGCGGCCGGCCTTGAGGATGATGTCGATCAGGATGTCCATGGGCGCGAGCTTAACGTCTTGGCGTGTCGGTGTGGTGAATTGCGCATTGCGGCATCAGATGAACAGCGGCAGCAATACCGGCAGCAGCAGGGCGGTGAGCAGCCCGTTCATGCCCATCGCCAGTGCCGAGAAGGCGCCGGCCTGCTCGCTCTCCTGAAAGGCGCGGGCGGTGCCGATGCCGTGCGCGGTGACGCCGGTGGCAAAGCCGCGGATCGCCGGGTCGCGCACGCCGAGCGCATCGAACAGATAGCGGCCGGCGACGGCACCGAGGATGCCGGTGGTGATGACCAGCACGGCGGTGAGCGAGGGCAGGCCGCCGATGCGTTCGGCGATGCCCATGGCGATCGGGGTCGTCACCGATTTCGGCGCCAGCGAGAGTTGGGTCGCCACGCTGGCGCCGAGCGCCTTGGCGACCAGCAGCGCCGAGAAGGCGGCGGTCAGGCTGCCGGCGATGAGGCCGACGACGATCGGCAACAGCATCGCCTTCACCCGCCGGAAATGCACGTAGAGCGGAATGGCCAGCGCCACGGTGGCCGGGCCGAGCAGGAAGTGCACGAACTGCGCGCCGTCGAAGTAGGTCTGGTACGGCGTGCCGGTGGCGAGCAGCAGTGCCACCAGTGCGGTTACCGCGATCAGCACCGGGTTGGCCAGCGGTGAGCCGCCGCAGCGCTTGTTGACCCACACCGCGCCCTGATAGGCGATGAGCGTCAGCGTCAGCCCGAGCAGCGGCGAGGTCGAGAGATAGACCCAGAGGTCGGTGATGCGCGGGTTCATGATGTGCTCCCGTGGCCGGTGGCGGCCGGTTTGCGGGCGAGCGCCTTCATCACCAGTGCGGTAACGGCCATCGAGACGAAGGTGCTGACCACCAGCGCGGCGAGCAGCGCCGGCCATTCGTCGGCAACGCGAGAGAGATGCACGATGATGCCGACGCCGGCCGGCACGAACAGCAGCGAGAGGTGCGAGAGCAGCGTCTGGCTGGTCGTCTGCAGCGTTTCGCTCGGGCCATTGCGTAACGACAAGACGGCAAACAGCAGCGCCATGCCCAGTACTGGGCCGGGCACCGGCAGGTTGAGCCCGCGGGCAATCACTTCACCGATAAGCTGGAAGATCAGGAGTTGGGTCAGGGCGGCGATCATCGAAATGCTCCTGCATAGAAAAACGGC
>JAUPVD010000282.1 GCA_030917225.1 Pseudomonadota bacterium | reverse complement strand
GCGGCGACCGCGGGAATCGCGTCGTCCACCGCCTTGCCCGCCGTGATCGTCTTGGCCATGTTCCACGCCATGACCAGCATGCCGCTGAACACCAGGAGGCCGCCCGTCAGCCGGATCACGTAGTACGGATAGGTCGCGGCGAGCGATTCGACGAAGCTGTAGGTCAGGGTGCCGTCGCTGTTGGTGGCGCGCCACATCAGGCCCTGCATCACGCCGGCGATCCACATCGAAGCGATATAGAACACGACGCCGATGGTGTGGGTCCAGAAATGCGCGTCGATCAGCTTGACCGACCACATTTCCTTCTGGCCCAGCAGGCGCGGCAACAGCGCGTAGATCGAACCGATCGAGATCATCGCCACCCAGCCGAGCGCGCCGGAGTGCACGTGGCCGACTGTCCAGTCGGTGTAGTGCGACAAGGCGTTGACCGTCTTGATCGACATCATCGGACCTTCGAAGGTCGACATGCCGTAGAACGACAGCGAGACGATCAGGAACTTCAGGATCGGGTCGTCGCGCAGTTTGTGCCATGCACCCTGCAGGGTCATGATGCCGTTGATCATGCCACCCCACGACGGCGCCAGCAGGATCAGCGAGAAGATCATGCCCACCGATTGCGTCCAGTCCGGAAGCGCGGTGTAGTGCAGGTGGTGCGGGCCGGCCCACATGTAGGTGAAAATCAACGCCCAGAAGTGCACCACCGACAAACGGTAGGAATACACCGGGCGACCGGCCTGCTTCGGCACGAAGTAGTACATCATGCCGAGGAAGCCGGCGGTCAGGAAGAAGCCGACGGCGTTGTGGCCGTACCACCACTGGATCATCGCGTCCTGCGACCCGGCAAAGCAGGAGTAGGACTTGAACGGCACCAGCGATACCGGAATGGCACAGCTATTGACCAGGTGCAACAAGGCAACCGCCAGGATGAAGCCACCGAAGAACCAGTTGGCGACATAGATATGGCTGACCGTGCGCTTGGCAATGGTGCCGAAGAAGACAATCGCGTAGGACACCCAGACCAGCGTGATCAGGATGTCAATCGGCCACTCCAGCTCGGCATATTCCTTGCCCTGCGTCATACCCAACGGCAAAGAAAGTGCGGCCAGCACGATGACTGCCTGCCACCCCCAAAAGGTGAAGGCTGCCAGCGGCGCCGAGAAAAGGCGGGCATGGCAGGTGCGCTGAACGCACCAGTAGGAAGTGGCGAAGAGCGCGCACCCACCAAATGCGAAAATTACCGCATTGGTATGCAACGGACGCAGACGGCCATAGGAAAGGAAAGGAATGCCGTGAGTCAGGTCAGGCCAGACCAGCTGGGCGGCAATGAATACGCCCACTGTCATGCCGACAATGCCCCAGATGACGGTCATGACGGCAAATTGCCGCACTACCTTGTAGTTGTAATTATTTTGCGTTTCCGACATGGAACCACCTCTTTAGAAGACAAAAAGGAATGCTGCACATGCTACCCCCCTAAACCCTTAGGCAGCGCAGTTAGCATGCTATTTTAACCCACAACGAACAATTTTGACCCACATCAAGTTGCACTGCACAAAATCAAAACCCGAAACATCCTGATGCAGGCGCCATTGGACAGACTCTTGTTCAGACAATAAGTTTTTTTGATTTCGCAGAAGGGTAAAACCTTAACAATCGTAGGGGTTTGATCTGCATCAAAATCAGGCGATCTATATCAGGTTTTGTTAATATTGATCACGCCTTGATTCAATCATGACGACACATTTTTTTCCTTACCGCACCCGAACAGTTTCGGGACAGAACCGCGAATATCGAACCTTGGAGTAGATCGGTTGCCAATTAACAGACCGGCGAGGAGAGAACAACGGAAGGAGTGTTTTGGTTGAAGGCGCAATCCGGCGCCACCAAAAAAAAGGGTGCGTCGTAACGCACCCCAACCCCAACAGAGAATCGAACCAATCTGAATCCCGCGCTGGCAGCGCAGCAATTCAAACCGAATGCAGGCGATTCTCCAGATTCCCCCGCTGATCGTCTTTGATTCATATCAATCGCCGGAAGCCTTGGTATCAGGGGGTTTTTGCTGCGTCGCACCAGGGAGCTTCTGCGGACGATCATCATCCATCAGTATTCGATACGCCGGCCCTTCCATGTCGTCAAACTGGCCATTGCGAACAGACCACCAGAAGGCCACCCCGATCAGGAACACCAACACGACAGAGATAGGGATTAGCAGATACAGGCTTTCCATCAGTTCCCTCCACGCTGCAGGCGCAGCGAATTGAGCACAACCAGCAGCGAACTGCCCGACATCCCGATGCCAGCCATCCAGGGCGTGACAAACCCGAACATGGCCAAGGGCAGCGCTACAAAATTATAGATGAACGACCAGATCAGATTCTGCCGGACCACCGTCAACGCACGCCGGGAAATCCGGATGCCATCGCGCAGATGTTCGAGGTTTTCGGACAGCAGCACGAGATCGGCCTGCGTGCGTGCCAGCGCAGCACCACCGCCCATGGCCACCGAAACATGGGCCTGCGCCAGAACCGGCGCATCGTTGACTCCGTCGCCAACCATCGCCACCAGCGCCCCATGCGACTGCAGGTGACGGACGAACTCCTGCTTGCCCTGTGGCGACATGCCGGCACGTACATCCAGAATACCGAGACTGGTGGCGATCCGGCGTACCACTAGCGGCGCGTCGCCCGATAGCAACGTAATGCCGCAACCATCCGCCCGGAGTGCCGACACGAGATCAGCCGCCTCCGCACGCACTTCATCGCCGATACGGAAAAGTGCCAGCCACCCGCTCTCGTCGGCCAGGGCAATGACCGTGTCACCACTGGAGAAAAGGGCATCGCCGGCCGGCGGCATGGGCACGCCGTGGCCTTCGGCAACCCACTCCGGCCGCCCGACACGCACTTCCTTGCCCTGCCACATTCCCGATACGCCGCTACCCGGCAAGCTGGCGTGCCGGGTAACATCACTGTAGCCATCGCCCTCCACTACCCCGCGCAACGCACGTCCGAGCGGGTGTTCCGAAGCCTGCTCCAGCATAGCAGCGAGCCGGATGCAGTCTGCCGCCGACAATCGCCCGAGCGGCAATGTTTCAAGCAAGCGCATGTGGCCGCTGGTGAGCGTGCCGGTTTTGTCAAAAACGAAATGGGTAGCCCGCGCCAGCGACTCGATGGCATGACCGCGAGTCACGAGCAGGCCAGCGCGCGCCAGTGCGCCGCTGGCAACTGTCAGCGTTACCGGCGTCGCCAGCGACAGGGCGCACGGGCAGGTCACCACCAGTACCGAGACCGTAATCCACAAAGCCTGCTGCGGATCTATCGACCACCAGACTATGGCGACAGCACCGGCCACCACGAGCAGCGCGGCTACGAAGCGCGAGGCAATCCGGTCAGCCATCTCGACAATGCGCGGTTTTTCGGTCGCCGCCCGTTCCATCAGGCGCACGATGGATGACAGCCGGGTCCCCTCACCGACTTGTTCCACCCGCATCAGCAAGGGGCTCTCGTTATTGATCGAACCACCAGTCAAGCAGTCGCCCGGACATTTCGGAACTGGCAGGCTTTCACCGGTAAGCAGCGCCTCATCGACACTGCTGACGCCCTCAAGCACGAAGCCGTCGGCAGGAATCGCTTCACCGGGTTTGATCTGCACGATATCGCCTACCTGCAGATCTGCCGCTACCACGCGCACCGATTCACGGCTGACCGGATAATTCGCCAGACGATTGGCAAACGCCGGCAACAGCTTGGCCAGCGCCTCGGTCACACTCACCGCTTTCTGGCGCGCCGTCATTTCCAGGAAGCGCCCGCCGAGCAGGAAGAAGACGAACATCGTCACCGAGTCGAAGTAGACTTCGCCGGACGCTGTCAGCGTGGCCCAGGCACTCGCGGCAAAGGCAGCCCCGATGCCCAAGGCCACGGGTACGTCCATGCCGACACGCAACAAACGCAGATCCCGCCAGGCACTTTTAAAGAACGGCGCCGAAGAATAGAGAATGACTGGCAGCGTAAGGATCAGGCTGGCCCAACGCAGCAGCTGCTCGACGTCGGCCGTCATCTCGCCATCGGTCGCCACGTACACGGGGATGGCGTACATCATCACCTGCATCATGCCGAAGCCAGCGACAAACAGCCGCCAAAGTGCGGTCCGGCGCTCCTTTCTGGCCAACGCCTCATTGCGCGCAGCGTCGTACGGATAGGCCCGATAGCCGATGGCAGCGACTGCGGCCAGGATGTCGGAAAGCTTGATCTTCGATTCATCCCAGCGCACTCGCGCGCGACGAGTGGCGTAGTTGATATCCACGCCGGTAACGCCCGGCAGCCGGGAAAGATGCTGTTCGTTCAGCCAGATGCAGGCGGCACAGGTAATGCCTTCGAGGATCAGGGACGCCTCGCGCTCGTGCTCGCCCGCATTTTCCATTCTGCGTACGAAGCTTTTCTGGAACTCGGCGTGGTCGTAGAGCAAGAGCGTGTCGAGTTGCGCGGGTAAAGCCTCGCGCTGCGTACCCGGCATCGCATCACGATTTCGGTAGTAGTCGGCCAGGCCGCTATCGACGATGGCCTGCGCCACTGCCTGGCAACCGACGCAGCACATCGCCCGCGGCGCATCCCCGATCGTCAGGGAGATATCCGTATCGTCGGGAATCGTCTGCCCACAGTGATAACAGGTGCCGCTCATAGCCATCCACAAAAGAAAAAGGCGCGAGGCTGGCCTCGCGCCTTTGGAGGGAACGGATTATAAGTTATTTGGGGGCCATCCGGATCGCACCATCCAGGCGGATCACCTCACCGTTGAGCATCGTGTTTTCCATGATATGACGCACCAGCGCTGCGTATTCTGCCGGTTTGCCAAGCCGGGACGGGAACGGCACCATCTTGCCCAGCGCATCCTGTACTTCCGGCGGCATGCCCAGCAGCATCGGCGTTTCGAAGATGCCCGGAGCAATCGTCATGACGCGGATGCCGGAGCGGGCCAGCTCGCGAGCGATCGGCAGCGTCATCGCCACTACACCGCCCTTCGACGCCGCATAAGCCGACTGCCCGATCTGGCCATCGAACGCCGCCACGGAAGCGGTACTGACAATCACACCGCGCTCGCCAGCCGCATTCGGCTCACCCTTGCTCATCGAATCGGCGGCCAGACGGATCATGTTGAAGCTGCCGACCAGATTGACGTTGATCACTCGCTGGAACGTGGCCAGACGGTGTATTGCGCCCTCCTTGCCCAGCACTTTCTCGGCTGGCGCAACGCCTGCACAGTTGACCAGCCCGCTGAGGCCACCAAAGACGCTCACTGCGGCATTAATGGCCGCTTGGGCGCTTTCCTCGCTGGTGACGTCGGTTTCGACGAAGCGCGCATTGGCACCGAGTTCCTTCGCCAAAGCTTCACCGGCCTCGCGCTGCACGTCGGCCAGCACCACACGGCCACCGTTTTCAACCAGCATGCGTGCTGTGCCTGCGCCGAGGCCGGATGCGCCGCCGGTCACAATGAATACGCTCTTATCGATCTGCATAGTGCTTCCTCCTTATTTCGTTCAGACGCTGAATGTTACCACGACCAAACGGTACCGTATGGAAGGCCACGCAAAAACAAAGCCCGCGTGGAGCAAACTCCACGCGGGTTGAATCGCCCCGGCTTCAGTAGACGCTCTGTTGCCGGTTGAAATTCTGCTTTTCGAACTCTACCGGTGAAAGGCCGTTCGCATAACTATGGCGACGTTTCGGGTTGTAGAAAAGTTCGATGTAATTGAACACGTCGCGCCGAGCTTCT
>JAUPVD010000281.1 GCA_030917225.1 Pseudomonadota bacterium | reverse complement strand
GCGAGCGTCCCGCTGGAGCGGAGGGTTAGGCATGACTTACGAAGAATGCAATGGAACGTGCGACCACTGCGATTGCGAGTGGGCAACGATTGGCGCGCACGATTTTGACGACGACGGGTGCTGCACCAAATGCGGTTTTGATGTATCGGAATGGCACTGGTGGAAGCACAGCACCTATGAAGGCAGGGCGCAACCGGAAGCAAAAATGCCACGGTGCAAAGTGCCTAACGGTTGAGTTAACCGGCCTTCGCGGCCTTATCGCGAAGGTCCGGTTGGACGAATTGTTGTGCGTCTGGCGGTAAAAATACTTTGAAAAATGTCTTGACTTAATTCTGATAGGCGACTAAACTAGATTCGACGGTGAGGGAAAGGCCCAAGCCGAACACTAAGGAGAAAAGATCATGGCAACTCAACTCGTGTGGAATGGCTGCGATGCGAATGTGGTGGCGGACGAGCGGAATTCGGAAGTGCCGGAGTGGCCGGTTCAGGACGAAGGCGGGCGCTGGCACCGCGAGCAGTTCAAGGGGCAACGTGTGGTCTTCAGCGGCGCGCACGCGCACTTCGGATTCCTGGCCGTCGAGATCGACAAGGCCGACGTCCAAAAGGACGAAGACGGCGAGATGATCCTCGATGGCCTGACCATGACGGAAGACGGCCGCGTCTGGCGCCCGGAATGAGCCGAGGCGGCGCGCGGGAAGGGGCGGGCCGCAACCCCGCCCCGGAGCACCTGAAGAAGGTGCCCTACAACACCAAGCTCCCGCAGTGGCTGCGGGACTGGCTGACGGGGCCGGAACGCGAAGAGAGCGGGCCGGTGATGATCGAACGGGCGCTGCGCCGGATGTACAAGCTGAAGCCTCCGGCAGAGTGATGAAGACGCACAACGTTAAGTAGACGTACCGTGCAAGGTTGACCATGTACCGACTTACCATAAAAGCCGAGGCACAGCGCGCCAAGCTGGCGGCCATGCGAGGAACGCGACCACGGTCCAATAAATGCGATCCTCAGTGCTCATCGCTCCTCCCAATGATGGCTTGCCGCCACAGGATCGTCGCACTGGCAAGGTCGCGGGCGGTCATCGCCGATCACCTCGCCCTCGAACGACCACAGGTCGAGCCAGGCACGCCATAGACCAAGCAGCTTGTGCCGTTCTTTGGTCGCCTCGGTCGGAACGAACTGCGTGATTTCCAGGCAGCGCGCCCGATGCAAAAAATGCGGCAGCCAGTTCACTGGATGCCAGCGCGGCATCGGAAACATCTCGGCGAGTTGCGACCGGCGAATGATGATCGAGCCACCCTCGGTCACCCACTTCCGGAGCGCGTAGGCTAAACAGTTTGAGCGCACTCACCGTTCCTCATGCACGACTTGCCGCCTGATCGCTGCGAGACTGGACAGCAGATAACTGATCTGCTTTTCCATGGCAATGATCTGAGCCACGATGTTGATGCGCTCTGAATCAGTCATGCTCACTCCGGCGCGTCGGGGCCCTTCTTGAACACCCCGCGCGAGTTGAAGACCGCCACTACGCTGGCGATCATTGCCGCCAGCGTCGGCCACACCTCCTCGAACCTCACCTCCAGATCCTTGAACGTCTGGAAAGCCGCTTCCAGCGCCGCGCGGACGATGGCCAGCTTCTGCGCGCCCTGTCCCTGCTCGGGCAGCATTTCTTCGGCCTGCTTGATCAGCGCGATGACCGATGCCCACAGCGCCGCGACGATCTTGATCACCAGTATCACCTTGTTCATCAATGCCTCCGAGATACCCCTGCCTTTAGGCATGGGGAGGAAAGGAGGCGGTGTTGACTTTTGCCTCCGGTTTGGGTAGTATGTCCTATATGAAGCGAACTGTCAATCTCAAGCTGACCTCCACTACCGATCAATCGGCGGCTTTGACCGCGCTCGCTGACACCTATGCCAGCGCCTGTAACGCCATTGTGTCGTTCGCTCGGGAGCATCGGTGTTGGAACCGCGTTGCTCTGCACCATCTCGCCTACTACACGGTGCGCGAGCGACTTCCGTCGCTCGGCAGTCAGATGGTTTGCCAAGCCGTCCATCGTGTTGCTGATGCCTACAAGACACTCAAGGCCAACAAGGGAATCTCCAAGGACAAGCCCGTTCCGACAATCGTTTTCCGGCCCACATCGGTCAGCTTCGACAAGCGCACCTATTCGCTTAAGGGCGATACGTTGTCGTTGTTCACTCTGTCTGGGCGCGTCAAGGTTCTCTTCGTCGCCGGGAAGCATCAACTGAATCTGCTTGCAAGCGGTGTCCCCAAAGAGGCGCGGCTCGTTGTCCGCAAAGGAATCTGGTATTTCAACCTCGTCCTCGATCTTCCCGATACCCCACCACGTTCTGGTGGCGGCGTTTGCGGGATCGATGTTGGCGAGAATAACCTCGCTGCATCCAGCACTGGCAAGGTCTGGGGTGGCGGGAAACTCCGGCACAACCGGGATATTCACCTTGCCCATCGCCGTCGTCTCCAATCCAACGGTAGCCGCGCCGCTAAGCGCAAACTCAAGGCTATCTCCGGGCGCGAGGAACGGCATGTTCGCCATGTCAACCACGAAACCAGCAAAGCCATCGTCGCCGAAGCCCTGCGTGCCGGAGCCAGCGAAATCCGCATGGAAGACCTGACCAACATCCGCGCCAATATCAAGGCCGGGAAGCGGGTCAGGACTCGGTTGCACCGCTGGGCCTTCAGGCAGCTTCGGGACTTTGTGGCCTACAAGGCCGAAGCCGCCGGGCTGAACGTGATCTTCGTGGAACCGGCCTACACAAGTCAAACCTGCTCGGCTTGTGGGGCCATCGGAAAACGGGAGCGGCATAGCTTCTCCTGTGAGTGCGGAACACGGCTGCACTCGGATGTAAACGCATCCAAGAACATTGCCGGGTTCGCCAAACCTATCGGTTCGGCGAGGGGCGCTCGTAACTCGTCCTGTAAATTCGCGCATCAGGTTCGTCCTGCTGTAGTGGAAAGCCCCCGGCTTTAGCCGTGGGGATCAGTTACATCCTTTCAGAAAACACAACGAAGTTTGATGGCCGCGCCATCGATGCGGTCCCACACGGCAACGCCGTCAGCCGGCGGAATCATGTGGAGGCTCACCGCCGGGCGGCAATCCCACTCTCCGGCTGGTGGCGAGGACGAAGTACGCATTGAGCAGGCCGCCAACAGCAGCGATGCCGCCAGCGATGGCCAGAAGGTCGTCATTCGACACCTCGATCGGCAGAAACGGCGCCAGCGCGCCCAGGATGGCCGCCAGCGCGCTCGCCGCCGCCTGCCGGTTTTTCCAGGCATCGGCCCCCGCCAGTTCGCGGCCACGCATCAGCACCGCCCACATCGCCGCCACGCGCGACCAGACGCTCGGCCCGGGTGACGGTAGCCGCAGTTCCGGCGCCGTCTCGGCCGCCATTACCGGCGCCAGGAACAACGCGCGCTCTTCCGCGCGGCGGATGATGAGGCCCGGCAGCTTCTGTCCGCCGGCATAGACCCACTTCAGCCACTCGTCGGCCGCGCCAGCTCGATCGTTCTCGTTCAGTCGCCGCAACAGCGTCGATGGCCCGCCGGACTTGAGTTCGACCAGGCCGCTCTTGACGCCCGCCCTGCCGGTCCCGATGTTCATCGCCAGCAGCACCAGCGCATCGAACTCGTTCTGGTTGAGCGTCACCGTCACGGCGCGCTCAACGATGCGCTCCGCCTCGATGATGTCGTGCGCCAGGTACAGCTCGCCCTGTGCCTCGGTGATGGCCGGCGTGTGCGCCGTCACTCCCTGCGTGTGGCCCCAGCCGATCGTCCACTTCCCACCCGGACAAAGGTAGGGCACTGCCGACCAGCCTTCGTAGCCCTTGGCCAGGGCATAGGCTTTCAATGATGCTTTCATCGCTCGCCTCCGCTAATGCCGAAACGCGATTCGGCGAATTGCTCCAGATGGAAGATCGCCCGCGTGCCCATGTGGCCGCTGATGGCCACCAGCGCCGCCGTCACCAGCGGGCTGATGCCGCTGGCCTCGCACAACCAGAAGGTCAGCATCCCCGCGAACGCCGACGTCATGATCTCGCCGATCAGTTCCACTACGTTGAACGGCCGCGCGATGCCGCGCTTGCGCTTGCGCAGCCAGGACACCATACCGCCCCAGGACGAGAGCAGCAGCACCCAGGCGTAGGTGACCATCGGGTAGGTCGTCGGGTCTTTCTCGGGCATTTTTGTTTTCCCTTGTCGATTAAAAGCTCAGGTCGTACAACTGCCCCGGCGTCACGCGGCTGCGCGCGCCATCGCGCACATAGCGCGTGCCCCCGGCTGCCGCCGCCAGAATCGGCAGCTCCGAACAAAAATCGCGCGACGACGATTCCCAGTCGCGGTTCTGGAACGGGAAAGCCAGCAGGCCGCCCAGGTCGTATCGCCGGCCGATGCGCGACCGCGCGAAGGCCTCCGCCGCGCCCTCGTCGGCGCACGGCAGGTCGGCGAATTCCCAGCGCGGGTAGTGCGACTGAAAATCCGCCACCGTCGTCATGCGCACGCGCGGGAAACGCGCCTCGATCACCATCCCGTCATAGACGATGCCCACGTGCGACCATCGCGAGAAGGTGAAGAATTGCAGCAACAGGCTGCCCGGCATCCGGCTGGCGCCGAAAATCAACTTCATGATGGTATCTCCGGCCACCCCGTCGACCAGTCATAGGCCACCAACGACGGTACGTCCGTCATCGCGTTGACCGCATCGCAGTGCTTGCCGCGCATACCATCAATCGCCGCCTCCGCTGCCATGAACGGCACCGCCTGCGCCAGCACCAGAGCGACGTGCTGCGCCTCGGTAATGCCGCGCACCATCGCCACCGCGTGGTTGTAGCTGGTCGGCGTCGTCGGCAGGCCGAGCGCG
>JAUPVD010000280.1 GCA_030917225.1 Pseudomonadota bacterium | reverse complement strand
TCCAGCTCTACTATCAGGATCAGCACGTGGATAACGCGGAATGGGAAGCCATACGTCTTGATGTGGTCGAAGAACTCGGCCTGCGCGCCGACGGGTTGCCCGAGTTCATGGACGATATTCTTGAGCGTTTCCACAGCGAAGGAGTCTGAACCGATGGCCATGCATCTGGATCTCACGGCGACTTACGCCACGATGCACGAAGGCTTTTCCTGGCAGGTGCCGGAAAAGTACAACATCGGTGTCGATATCTGCGGCCGCTGGGCGGCGGACCGTAGCCGCTTCGCGCTGTATTTCGAGGACGAGGCCGGCAATACCTCGGCATGGACTTTCTGGGATATCCAGCAATCGGCAAATCGCCTGTCCAACGTGCTGGCGGCATTGGGCACGCTGCGTGGCGACCGGGTGGCGATCATGATGCCGCAGCGCCCGCATACCGGCATTGCCCATGTGGCCATTTACCAGATGGGGGCGGTGGCGGTGCCGCTGTCGCACCTCTTCGGCCCGGATGCGCTGGAGTTCCGGCTGCAGGACGCCGGCGTGCATCTGGCCATCGTCGACGAAACGACACTGCCGAAACTTCTTGAAATCCGCCATCGTCTGCCCAACCTGCGCCACATCATCGGTGTCGATATTCCGCCTGATGTTGTTGCAAGCACGGGCATCAAGGGATGGGATGCGGTGCTCGAACATGCGTCGCCACGCTACGTGCCAGTCAGTACTTCGGCCGATGACCCGGCGATGATCATCTACACCAGCGGTACGACCGGCAACCCGAAGGGGGCGTTGATGGCGCACCGGACGCTGATCGGCAACCTGTCGGGATTCGTCTGCTCGCACAATGGCTTTCCGCAGGCGGGCGATCTCTTCTGGTCGCCGGCCGACTGGGCCTGGACCGGTGGCCTTTTCGATGTGCTGCTGCCCGTGTGGCGTTTCGGCATGCCGCTGCTGGCCTACAAGGGGCGCTTTGAAGCCGAAAAGGCCTTTACGCTGATCGAGAAGTACGGCGTGCGCAACACCTTCCTTTTTCCGACGGCGCTGAAGATGATGATGAAGGCCGTGCCTGATCCGAAGGTTCGCTACGACCTTGATCTGCGCAGCATCATGAGTGCCGGCGAGCCGGTCGGAGAGACCGTGTTCCACTGGGCCAGGGATAAGCTCGGCGTCAGCATCAACGAGATGTTCGGGCAGACAGAAATGAACTATGTCATCGGCAACAGTGCCGCCTGGCCGGCACTTCCTGGCGCCATGGGTCGGGCCTATCCCGGCCACCGGGTCAGCATCATCGACGATGCCGGCAACGAGTTGCCCGCGGGCGAGACCGGCGAGGTGGCAGTCAACCGCCACTGCAACGGCCAGGCCGACCCGGTGGTCATGATCGAGTACTGGCGAAATCCGGCCGCGACTGCCGAAAAATTCACCGGCGATGGCTGGGGCCATACCGGCGATCTGGCGCGCCTCGATGCCGAGGGCTATTTCTGGTATCAGGGGCGCACCGACGATGTGTTCAAGAGCGGCGGCTACCGTATCGGCCCGGCGGAAATCGAGAACTGTCTGCTCAAGCACGCAGCGGTTGCCAATGCGGCAGTGATCGGCGCGCCGGACGAAACCCGCGGCACCATCGTCAAGGCCTTCATCGTCCTGCAACCCGGGGCGGTAGCGGGGGAGACGCTGGTGGCCGAACTGCAGGAACATGTCCGCCGCACACTCGCGCCCTACGAAACGCCGAAGGCGATAGAATTTGTCGAATCCTTGCCGATGACCACAACCGGCAAGGTGCAGCGACGTTTTCTGCGTCAGCGGGAAGTTGAGAAGACCGAAAAAAGCGAACGGGGAGGGTAGCAGGATGTTGGAAAAAAACTCGGCGGCGCCATCGGAAAATCGCCGCCAGAATACCAAGCTGCGAACCCTGTTCGATACTGCTTACGCCATGATCGAGCCTTTTTTTGATCCCGATCAGGGCTGGGGCGGGCACTCGCTTGAGCACCTGGCCTTCCGTGTCCTGCGCGAGAATTTCTCCGAATTGTCGGGAGAGGAAGTGCACACCATCGTGGTGGCCGCACATCGCGTCTATATCGAACGCAATCCGGGACGCAGCGAGCACCTGCGGCGCCCGGCTGAGTTGCGTCCGCCGCATCTTTGACCTATCTCTGGTCTATGCGGAAAGTGATATCCTTCCGCCCGAGGAAGGGGAGGCAATGCCAATTTCAATAGATGCCTGCGTTTCACAGCATATTGGTGATCGCAAAGAGCAGCAGGACCGTGTCGGAATATTCCCACACCCCAAACGGGGTGGCGTAGCGCTGGCCGTCGTCGCCGACGGCATGGGGGGGCATGCCGGCGGCGCGCTGGCTGCCGAACAGGTGCTGTATACCGCAAAAAATAATCTCGAACACTATTCGGTCAAGGAAGAGTTGCCGCGCACGATGCTGGAGGCCAGCATCCAGGAAGCGCACACCATGATCAAGGCGATGCGCATGGTGAACGAGAAAGATCCGCACAGCACGGCGGTGATGCTGTTGCTGCAGCCGGGAAAAGTCAGTTGGGCGCATTGCGGCGACAGCCGGTTGTACCGGTTTCGCGGCGACAAGCCTTTTTTCCGTACCACTGACCATTCCTATGTCGAGCACCTGATCAGTGAAGGCAAGATCACGCCGGAGCAGGCGCTGGTCCATCCCAACCGGAACATCCTGCTGACTTCGATGGGCGGTGGCGAACCGCCGAAAATTGCCTACGGGGAAGCCGAAGACCTGCAAGGGGGCGACAGCTTCCTGCTCTGCTCCGATGGTCTATGGGGTTATTTCAGCGATGCCGAGCTGGCCGGTGTCGTTGCCGCCTTCCCGGCGCGTGAAGCAGCGTCGACGCTGATCAGCCGTGCTCGCGATCGGGCCAATGGCGAGGGCGACAACGTTTCAGTTGCCATTCTCCGACTGGTCGAGGTGCCGGCCAAGAAATAGCTGCGGCAGTCCGCAGGGCATTCATCCGAAACGAAAACGGCCCCGCTGCAAACGGGGCCGTTTTCGTTTTTCGGGACGCGCCTAGTGGCGCTTGCCGAAGCCGCCGAGAAGCGCGGCGACTGGCTTTTTCGGCTTGTGTGGATCAGGTTTTTGCGGGGCATGATCGTCGACCGGAATCTCGCCGCGCGGCTCGAGATCCTTGGCGACATACGGCGCGCTGAAATCGAAACCATCGGGGGCGACGGTGCTGCGCTTGGGGCGATGCTGTTCGCGTGAATTTCTTGAATCCCTGGGCTCGCGCGATTCGCGGGGTTCGCGGCCGGCATAAGGCTCGCGGCGGGGGGCTGCAGCCGGTGCTGCCGGCTCCGGGCGGCGGTGGTGCTTCTTGCGTCCGGTGGGCGGGTATTCGTAGTCGTATTCAGGTTCGAAGCCCGCTATCACCACCTGTTCGACACTGATCTTGATCAGCTTTTCGATATCGACCAGATACTGCACCTCGTCGGCGGAGACCAGTGATATGGCGGTGCCCTTCTTGCCGGCACGGCCAGTACGTCCGATGCGGTGCACGTAGTCCTCGGGCGTGTGTGGCAGCTCGAAGTTGATGACGTGCGGCAGTTCGTCAATGTCGAGGCCGCGCGCGGCGACGTCGGTGGCGACCAGCACCTTGACCGAGCCATCCTTGAACGCTTCCAGCGCCTTCAGGCGCTCCAGCTGCGACTTGTCGCCGTGGATGGCGTCGGCAGCGATGCCGGCGCTGACCAGCTCACGCGCGAGGCGGCCGGTTTCCTGCTTGGTACGGGTGAAGACCAGCACCTGATCGAATTCGTCCGACTTGAGCAGGCGCTTGAGCAGCGCGCGCTTCGCTTCGGCAGCCACCGGGTGCACGCGGTGGGTGATGGTTTCCGAGACGGTATTGCGCTTGGCGACTTCGACCAGTACCGGATTCTTCAGCATCTTGTCGGCGAGCTTCTTGATCTCCTCCGAGAAGGTGGCCGAGAACAGCAGGCTCTGGCGGGTGTCTTTCGGCAGCAGATTGATGATGCGCGTCACGTCCGGGATGAAGCCCATGTCCAGCATGCGGTCAGCTTCGTCGAGGACGAGGGCCTGTACGCTCTGGAAGTTCAGGCATTTCTGCTCGACCAGATCGAGCAGCCGGCCCGGTGTGGCGACAAGGAATTCGACGCCTTTGCGGATGGCCTCGATCTGCGGCTTGATATCGACGCCGCCATAGACGCAGATGGTGCGAAACGACGTGTATTTGGCGTAGGTCGCCAGGTTCTCGTGAACCTGAATGGCCAGTTCGCGGGTCGGCGCGAGGATCAGCGCACGCACCGGGTGGCGTGCTGGCGACGGGCTCGGGCTGGCATGCGGCAGCAGGCGCTGCAGCAAGGGCAGCGTGAAGGCTGCCGTCTTGCCGGTACCTGTCTGGGCGCCGCCCATGATGTCCTGACCGGCCATGACCAGCGGAATGGCCTGCTGCTGGATCGGGGTAGGCTCGGTGTAGCCTTGGTCAACGATGGCGCGGAGAATTTCTGGCGCGAGGCCGAGCTCGTCAAAACGCATCGGCGTGGCTTTCAAACGAATTTGTAATCAATGGCATAGACCGCAATTATACACGGTTCGAGCCGGCTTCCGGAGATCAGTCGCCGGCAAATACCAGGACCTGACCGCTGCCATCGCGCTTGGCCTGGTACATCGCGTTATCCGCCTTGCGGAGCAGCGTCGGGGTGTTGCTGCCATGATCCGGGTAAATCGCGATGCCCACGCTTGCACCAACGGAGCATGAGTGGCCACTAACTTCCATCGGCTCGCAAATGAGCTGCTGGACGTCCCGGGCGAGGCCGAGTGCCGCGTCTGCATCGTCGATGTCTTCAAGCACCAGCACCAGCGCATCCCCGCCAAGGCGACCGACCGAATCGGTCGCGCGCAGGCGCAAGGCGGCGCGCTGACCGAGTGCGGCCAGCAGGGCGTCTCCGGTATCCAGGCCGTAGTCATCGTTGACCTTCTTGAAGCCGATGAGGTCGATGAAGCAGACGGCCACCTTGCGGCCCTGCCGCTCAGCCCTGTAGATGGCCTGCGAAAGACGGTCGGCGATCAGCAGGCGATTGGGCAAGCCGGTCAGCGGGTCGTGTTGCGCCATGCTCTTGAGGCGAGACTCGGCGTCTTCCTTGACCGCGATGGCGCTGTCCAGACGAAGTTTCAGTCGCCAGGCCCATACGGCCACCGGGGCTGCCAGCGCTATCGCCAACAGCAGTAGGGTTACAGGATCGCACATGCCGCTCATTCCCCTGTGTGGTCAATGCAGATGTGATACGTGAGTGATGCTTGAATTCTATCTGCAATAGCTGGAAGCGTCTGGTGTTTTGCGTAAAATCCGGAGCAAAAGGAGGTCGTGATGGATCAAGTGAATTTGGGCACCTCTCCACTGCGTGTTACCCGCCTCTGCCTGGGCACGATGACTTTTGGCCAGCAGAACACCGAAGCCGAGGGGCATGTGCAGTTGGATCGGGCCTTGGCGGCCGGCATCAACTTTGTCGACACCGCCGAAATGTACGCCGTGCCGCCGACGGCCGACAGCTATGGGAAGACCGAGCAGATCGTCGGCACCTGGCTGAAGCGGCAGGCGCGCGACCGGGTCGTGCTGGCCACGAAAGCGACCGGTCCCGGCCGTTCGCTTTCGTGGATACGCGGTGGCCCCACCGGGTTCGACGCGGCGAACCTGACGGCGGCGCTGGAAGGCTCGCTGAAGCGTCTGCAGACGGACTACGTCGACCTCTATCAGTTGCACTGGCCGGCGCGCAATCAGCCGATGTTCGGGCAGTGGCAGTATGAGCCCGAGAAGGAGCGCGACAGCACGCCGATCCGCGAGACGCTGGAGGTGCTGGCAACTATGGTCAAGGCGGGCAAGATTCGCTATGTCGGCCTCTCCAACGAACATCCGTGGGGCGTCATGCAGTTCACCCGGCTCGCCGAGGAGCACGGCTTGCCGCGCGTGGTGTCGACGCAGAACGCCTACAACCTGCTCAACCGCACGTACGACACCGGCCTGACCGAAGTCTGCAGCCGGGAGTCGGTGAGTCTCCTCGCCTATTCGCCCCTTGGCTTCGGCCTGCTTTCCGCAAAGTATCTCGACGATCCGCAGGCCAAGGGTCGTGCCACGCTGTTCTCCGGTTTTGCCCAGCGCTATTCGAAACCGAATGTGGCGCCCGCCGTTGCCGCCTATGCGGCATTGGCGCGCGAACACGGGCTGACACCGGCACAGCTGGCGCTGGCCTGGTGCTATCGCCGCTGGTGTGTCACCAGCACCATCATCGGCGCGACCACCATGGCGCAGTTGGAAGAAAACCTGGGGGCTTGGGAATGCAGGCTTTCACCGGCGGTGCTTGAAGCTGTCGATGCCATTCACCTGCGCTTTACCAACCCGGCGCCGTAAATGAAACGGGGCGCACGATTGTTCATCGTGCGCCCCGCTATCCGGCCGGTTTCAAGACTGCGTCAGCGCTTTTCCGTCTTCTTGTCGGCGGCCTTGTCAGCTGTCTTGTCGCTTGCCTTATCGGTGGCTTTTTCCGTTTTTGCGGCAGCCGGCTCTTCCACGGCCTTGCGCCGCGTTCCCGGCGGCAGCGGCGGCGGCAGTTGCGGTTCAACTTCCTCGATCTTGTTGGTGCGCATGTAGGTGTCCATCTCCTGCCAGCCGGCAAAGACAGGCGCTTTCGGCAACCAGTGATAGATGGCGTAGCAGTCCTCGATGGCGCGGCCGGAGTGGCGGCAGGCGCCGCCGACGGCCTTGCCCTCGGCTTCCACCTTGGCCGCCTTGGCGCCCTGGTCTTCGATCCCCATCTGCTGCTGGATGATGTCGCAGCCGGTGAGGGCCAGCGTCAGTGGCAGTGCGAGAAGCAGTTTGTGCATGGACATTCCTGCGTTCCTAGTTGGCAAATGCGGCAATGCCCGTCTGGGCTCGGCCGAGGATCAGGGCGTGGACGTCGTGCGTCCCCTCGTAGGTATTCACGACCTCAAGGTTGAGCATGTGGCGGACAACGCCGAACTCGTCGGAGATGCCGTTGCCACCGTGCATGTCGCGCGCCAGCCGGGCAATGTCGAGCGCCTTGCCACAGTTGTTGCGCTTCATCAGCGAGGTCATTTCCGGCGCATCGGCGCCTTCGTCCTTGAGGCGGCCGAGGCGCAGCGCGCCCTGCAGGCCGAGTGCGATTTCCGTCTGCATGTCGGCCAGTTTCTTCTGGATCAGCTGGTTGGCGGCAAGCGGGCGGTCGAACTGCTTGCGGTCGAGCGTGTTCTGGCGCGCCGCGTGCCAGCAGAACTCGGCGGCACCCATGGCACCCCAGGCAATGCCGTAGCGTGCCGAGTTGAGGCACATGAACGGGCCTTTGAGGCCGGAAACGTTCGGCAGCAGGTTGTCGTCCGGAACGAACACCTCGTCCATCACGATCTCGCCGGTGATCGAGGCGCGCAGGCCCATCTTGCCGTGGATGGCCGGGGTCGACAGACCCTTCATGCCCTTTTCGAGCAGAAAGCCCTTGATCACGCCTTCGTCATCCTTGGCCCACACCACCATCACATCGGCGATCGGCGAATTGGTGATCCACATCTTGCTGCCGGAGAGCGACCAGCCGCCGGCCACCTTCTTCGCCCGCGTGGCCATCGAGCCAGGGTCGGAGCCGTGGTCGGGTTCGGTCAGGCCGAAGCAGCCGATCAATTCGCCGGTCGCCATTTTCGGCAGCCAACGCTGTTTCTGCGCTTCGGAGCCAAAGGCGGAAATCGGGTACATGGCCAGCGAGGACTGCACGCTCATCATCGACCGATAGCCGGAGTCGACGCGCTCGATCTCGCGCGCGACCAGGCCATAAACCACATAGGAAGCGCCCGGGCAGCCATAACCGGAAATGGTCGAACCAAGCAGGCCGAGGTCGCCCATTTCGCGGAAGATGCTGGTGTCAGTCTTCTCGTGGCGGAATGCTTCGAGCACGCGTGGTGCCAGTCGCTCTTGCGCCCAGCTACGGGCCGCGTCGCGAACCATGCGCTCTTCTTCGCTCAGTTGCGCATCAAGCAGCAGCGGGTCTTCCCAGATAAATCGGCTCATGTGGCGTGTCGGATCGGTCGGATCAATTATCGGCGATCCGGTATTGTAACCACACTGGGCGCATCGCTGATCAGGCTTCAGCGCCGGTCGCGCCGGTCCTGCCCGGTACGGCGGTCCTGGCCGGAGTAGTCATGGTCGTCCTGATGGCGACGATCATTGCCTCGTCCGATCGCCGGCTGTTCGTGCGCATGGTGTTCTTCAATGCGATGCTTGATCTCGGCGGTGATTTTTTCCAGCTGGTCGTCAGGCAGCGCCTCGGCGAGTTCCAGGATCTTGTTCCGGGTCGCGTCGTCGTTCCGCTTGACCGCATTGAACAGCAGCCACAAGGCCAGCGCATTGATCATCACCCACATCACCTCCAGTTGCAGCAATGGCGTGTAGAAGGGGCGTTTTGAGCGATCGCCGAACACAAAGTAGAAACTGTCGAACGTGGAGCCCATGTTCCGCTGCAGTGACTGATACGGTTCGAACGGCGGGAAAACGAAGATCAGCACCAGATTCACCGCAACGAAAGCGCCGATGCCCTCGGCGTAACGGAAGGTCGGGATGTCCTCGTGGTGCTTCTTGGTCTGCAGGACCAGCCAAGCCGCCAGTGCGTTGGCGCTGACAAACATCAGTTG
>JAUPVD010000279.1 GCA_030917225.1 Pseudomonadota bacterium | reverse complement strand
GCACCGGCCGCGAACTCGAATCCTCGCTGCGCCGCGCCGACACCGTGCTCTATCAACTCGAATCGACCGGGCGCCACCTGAACGAATTCAGCCGGCAGGTACGCGAGAACCCCTCTTCCCTCATCAACAGCCGGCCACCGGTTGAAGCTGGAGAGACGCAATGATCAGACAAGGACTCCTGTTGTTGGCGCTGACCCTCCTGCTCGGCGGCTGCGGCAGTTCGCCGCCGGCGCCGGTCGACCGTTTCTATCGCCTGCAGCCGAGCGCGTTGCCGGCCGCAGCGACCCTGCCGGCAACGCTGGAAATCCGCAATGTGCGCGGCGACAGCCTCTACGCGGAACGCCCGATCGTTTTCAGCGATGCCGCCGATGCCCGCCAGCTGCGCCAGTACCACTATCACCTGTGGCTCTACCCGCCGGCACAGATGGTGCGCGATCACTTCCGTGCCAGCCTGGCCGGCGCCGGCAACGCGGGTTCAGGGGGCAAACCCTCGCTCAGCCTCGATGCCCGCATCGTCAGTTTCGAGCGCGTGCTCAGCGGCAAGGCGAGCACGGCACAGGTCGCGCTGGAGGTCACGGTTTTGTCGGGGGAAAAGCCGCTGCTCAGCAAGCAGTATTCGGCAGCGCAGGCAGCCGGCGACGATTCCTTCTCGGCGTTTTCAGCCGCGATGGAGCTGGCCTTGAATCGGATCTACGGGGAAGTGCTGGGCGACATCGGCAGGCTGGATCTGAAGCCTCGGTAACGCAGCGCCAGGCGTTGGCGAGTCAGCTTGCCGGCGCACGGGCGAACGGCATTTACTTGCTGTAGTTGAGCAGCCCGGATTTCAGCTCGAGCAGGTCGAGCGGGCCGAAGCTGGTCGCCTTGCCATCGCGCACCATGCCGACCAGAAGGATCACGCAGGTTTCCGGCGAACGGCGGATGACTGCGCCCTTCAGGGTAAAGTGCCGCTCCGCTTCGCCCAGCGCGATGTCGAGTGTTACCGGGTCACCCTTGCTCATTGCCGGCAGCGGCGCGCCGCCGTCGCGCACCCGGATGCGCACCGCCTCGTCCGAAACATCGACAATCGTGCACGGCCCGGTCAGGCGCCCTTCCGACAGGGAAACCATGACCGGCGCGCAGATCTTCGTCCGGGTCTTGCCACGCTGATCGGTCACCTCAAGCGTGTGCATCTCCGGCGTCAGCAGCACCATCTTCCGGTGCGCATAGGGCCCGTCCTTGAGATCGACCTGCTTGGCCACCTCGGTATCGATGGTCGACAAGCCCTTGAAGCCGGAATTGGAAATCAGCGAGATGTAGTTGCCCTTGTTGAACTGGCGCCCGCGGCCAATGAGCGCGCGGCGGTTGTAATCCAGCCCCATTTCCAGGTCGGAGGTGTCCGGCACAAGCACCTGGAACTGCTTGATGCCGGCAACGGGAATGCGAAGCTGGTCGCCCTCCTCGCCGGCCCGGAAAGCAACCGGCATTCCCTGCGCATCGCGTTCGATTGATTCGCCGGAATAGATGAATTCGCCATTGACACAATAGGCGACGACGATCGTGTCGAAAACGATTTCCTTCTTGAACTCGGGAATGTAGCGCAGCTTCTTGCCGATCGGAAAGAACTCCAGCAAGGTCTTCAATCGCTCGACACTGCCCCCGGTCCTGAACACACCTTCGCTGGTCGGTTCCTCACCACCACCGGTACGCCGGGACTTGCCAAGAAATGATTTCAGCACTTTCGGCCTCTCGTTATGCCACGACCTGCAACTGCCTGATTCCGGGAGTTTTCAGCAAACGCCTGACAAGGTCAAGAGACGCCATTACTCCACCGTCACGCTCTTGGCCAGGTTTCGCGGCTTGTCCACATCCGTGCCTTTGACCAGCGCGACGTGATACGAAAGCAACTGCAGCGGCACCACGTGCAGCAGCGCTGACAGCGCGCCGTAGTGCTCCGGCAGGCGCAACACATGGATGCCGTCGGATGCGGAAATCTCTGAATCGGCATCGGCGAACACGAACAACTCGCCACCGCGCGCGCGGACTTCCTGCAGGTTCGATTTCAGCTTTTCCAGCAGTGCGTCGTTCGGGGCCACGGCGATCACCGGCATGTCCTTGTCCACGAGCGCCAGCGGGCCGTGCTTCAGCTCCCCGGCCGGATAGGCTTCGGCGTGGATGTAGGAGATTTCCTTGAGCTTGAGTGCGCCTTCGAGTGCGATCGGGTAGTGGCGACCACGACCGAGGAACAGGGCGTGGTGCTTGTTGCTGAACTGCTGCGCCCAGGCCTTGATCTCCGGTTCGAGTGCCAGCACGCGCTGGACGGCGGCAGGCACATGGCGCAGGGCTTTCATCTCGCGCGCTTCGGTCTCGGCATCAAGGCGCCCGCGCAGCTTGGCCATGACCAGCGTCAGCAGGTAGAGGGCTGCCAGCTGGGTGGTGAAGGCCTTGGTCGAGGCAACGCCGATTTCCGGGCCGGCACGGGTGATGAAGCGCAGCGCGGTCACGCGCACCCGCGACAAATCGGGCACGTTGCAGATGGCCAGAGAGCGGCTCATGCCGAGCGACTTGGCGAACTGCAGTGCGGCCAGCGTGTCGGCGGTTTCACCGGACTGGGAAATGGTGACGACGAGCGTGGCCGGGTCAGGCACAGATTCTCGGTAGCGGTACTCGCTGGCGATCTCCACGGAACACGGAATGCCGGCGATGGCTTCGAGCCAGTAGCGGGCAACGAGGCCGGCATGCCAGCTGGTACCGCAGGCGAGGATGAGTATCTGTTTCGCGCCGCCGAGCACGGCTTCGGCTTCGGCGCCGAACAGGCCGGGCTGCAGTGTCTTGGCGGCACCGACCATCTCCAGCGTATTGGCCAGCGCATCCGGCTGCTCGAAGATTTCCTTCTGCATGTAGTGGTCGTAGGTGCCGAGCTCAACGGCTTCTGCCGACAGTTGCGACTCAACCACCGCACGCTCAACCGGCGTGCCGTCTACGCGGGCGATGCGAATGCCGTCACGACGAATTTCGGCACAGTCGCCGTTGTCGAGGTAGACCATGCGTCGAGTCACCTGCAGCAGCGCGGAAGCATCCGAGGCGGCATAGTGGCCGTCGTCAGCGACACCGAGCAGCAGCGGCGAACCTTCACGGGCAACGATGATGCGGCTTGGGTCATCCTCTCGCATCACGGCCAGCGCATAGGCGCCCTGCAGTTCGGCCAGCGAAGCGCGAACGGCGTCGAACAGATCAGGAACACTGCGCAGCTTTTTTTCCACCAGGTGGGCAATGACTTCGGTGTCGGTATCCGACGTGAAAACGTAGCCATCGGCTTTCAGCATGTCGCGCAGGGCTTCGTGGTTCTCGATGATGCCGTTGTGCACGACGGCCAGCCCGCCGGAAACGTGGGGGTGGGCGTTTCGCTCCGAGGGTACGCCGTGCGTGGCCCAGCGGGTATGGGCGATGCCGGTCTGGCCGGTAGCGCCGGTTGTTTCGGCTTGCGCCGTCAGTTCAGCAACGCGACCGACCGAGCGCAGACGCAGCAGGGCGCTCGGGCTACCGTTGAGAACCGCCAGACCGGCGGAGTCGTAGCCGCGATACTCAAGCTTGCGCAGGCCTTCAAGGAGGACAGGGACAACGTTGCGGTTCGCGACCGCAGCAACAATTCCACACATGGATCAGCTCACTTCTTGGGGTTTTTAACGGGTCGCTGCCAGCCCGTCAGGCTGACTTGCTTGGCGCGGGAGACGGTCAGCGCATCGGGCGGGGCGTCCTTGGTCAGCGTGGTGCCGGCGCCCAGCGTGGCACCGCGCCCGACCGTGACCGGAGCAACCAGTTGCGTATCGGAACCGATGAAGGCATCGTCCTCGATCACCGTCAGATGCTTGTTGGCGCCGTCGTAGTTGCAGGTGATGGTACCGGCGCCGATATTCACGCGCTGGCCGATGCGGGCATCGCCGATGTAGGCCAGGTGGTTGGCCTTCGACTGCGCGGCAATCTTGCTGTTCTTCACTTCGACGAAGTTGCCGACCCTCGCGCCGGCGCCGAGCACGCTGTCGGGGCGGAGATGGGCAAACGGCCCGACGCTGCAGTCGTCGCCAACGCGGGTGTCGGTGATGACCGAGTGGTTCAGCACCTTGACGTGGTCTCCG
>JAUPVD010000278.1 GCA_030917225.1 Pseudomonadota bacterium | reverse complement strand
TACTGGCCGGTCCTCGACAGCACGGCACATCGCTTCGGCATCGACAGCGCAGAAGTTGCGAACGTACTCGAGCAGTTCTGCATCGCCTTCGACACGATGCTCGCCCTGATCGAAGGCAGCGATACCACCTTGCTGGTCACCGCTGACCACGGTTTCATCAACTCCCCGAGTGACCGCGTCATCCAGCTCGACGACCACCCCGAACTGGCCGACATGCTGGCCCGGCCGCTCTGCGGCGAACAGCGCGTCGCCTGGTGCTACCTGAAGACGGGAGCGGCAGAAAATTTCGAGCGCTGCGCTCATGCCCGACTAGGTGACCGTGCCGAAGTGATCTCCAGGGGCAGGCTGCTGAGCGAACAGTGGTTTGGCCCTGGTATGGCTCACCCGAAACTGGCCTCGCGCATCGGTGATTTTGCGCTGGTGATGCAGGAAAACTGGACGATCAAGGACTGGCTGCCGGGAGAGCGTCGCTACTCGCTGCTCGGTGTCCATGGCGGGATTTCCGCCGACGAAATGCTGGTGCCGCTGGTTACCATCAACGCGTGAGACGACCATGAAACGAAGTCGAGACAAAGCACACTCCCACCCGATGCCGACACCCAGCCCAGAATCGGGCTACAGCGATGCGGCCAAGGCCGCCGTGCAGGGAACGACGGCGCGCGTACAGGAAATGCATCAAGCCATTGCCGGCAAATCATTCAATGTCCTGACCCGCATTCCACTGGTTGCCGGGCCAGCAGCTTTTGCAAAAATGATGCACGACGCCATTTCCGGCGGCGTCTACGCGGCAATCCATCATGGTGCCACCGGCGTCTTTGGCGCCGCAGCTGCCATCGAGCGCCAGCTGCCAGAATCGGAAGGGCCGCCCAGCCGCGCTGCCAGCAGCCTGCGTAGCGCACTCAATGCAGCCTTCGGCGACCATCTCGCCGGCATCGGCAACATCATGGCCATCGACATGGGTATCTATGTCGATGGCCGCCAGGTTCCGCTTGATACCGAGGCCCTCGATACGGCGTTTCCGACTGGCGGCAAGCGGATCTGCCTGTTCATTCACGGGTTGGCTTTCGACGAACACTGCTGGGAACCCGGTGGGGGAAGTGAGGTCGAGGTTGATTTCGGCGCCAGGCTGCAGGCCGAACTCGGCTACACCCCGCTCTATCTGCGCTACAACACCGGACTGCCGATCACCGACAACGGCAGCCAATTGACGGTAGTACTGGAAGCACTATTGGCCACATGGCCGGAGGAAGTCGAAGAACTGCTACTGATCGGCCACAGCATGGGCGGGCTGATCGCACGCAACGCCTGCGAGCAGGCAGCCGCCGCAGATCTGTACTGGCCACAGGCCACCAGCATGCTGATCTGCCTCGGCTCGCCGCACCTTGGCTCGCCAGTGGAACGGCTCGGGCATACCGTCAACACGGCACTCCAGATGACTGACATTACGGCGCCACTGGGCAAGATTGCAGCAACCCGCAGCCAGGGCGTCAAGGACCTGCGCCACGGGCCCGGCGCCAGCCCGACGACCCCGCACGACATTGCCCTGCGCTTTCTCGGCAGCACGCTCACCGACGACGTCGATCACCCGCTTGCCGACTGGTTCGGCGATGGTCTGGTGACACTGGGCAGCGCCACCGAACATCCGATCACCGGCGACGTGAAGAGTACCCGTCTCGGCGGCATCGCCCACATGGCCCTGCTCACTGAAGCGAGAGTCTATGCACAGATCCGGGCATGGCTCGACGAGATCAACCATGAATGACGCCAAGCGCGCACACACCGACCGGGTGATCGCGGCGGCGCTCCGCGATCGCCAGGCGCGCGAGACCGGCTACCGGGAACGCGCCCTCAAGCTGTTTCCGTGGATCTGCGGCCGTTGCAGCCGCGAGTTTACGCGCGACAATCTGCGTGAGCTGACAGTCCATCACAAGGACCACAACCACGACAACAACCCACCCGATGGCAGCAACTGGGAGTTGCTCTGCCTCTATTGCCACGACAACGAACATGCGCGGGAACTCGATGCGGAGGCAGCAAGACAGGCGGGGGCTCGCGATGATCCGGCCGCCGGCCGCGCCACCGCACAGCCGTTCGCCAACCTGAAGGATCTGCTGAAAACACGGGCACGCTGACACCGGGATCAGGAACGCCCAGCCACCAAACGCTGTCTCAATCAGAGAGAAACGCGCTGGAGCAGGAGGCTCACCATGATCGAATCACCGGTTGTTTCCATTCACATTCCCCTTCCCTTGCGCCGGCTGGTCGACGGCCGCGAGGAAGTCACTGCCAGCGGCGACACCGTTGCCGACGCCCTGCATGCGCTGGAGCATGCGTACCCGCGACTGGCTGGCAGGATCGTACGCAGCAACGGCCAGTTGCAACCCGCGTTCGACGTCTATCTCGGGGCCATGAGCATTCGGGCGATGAACGGTGTCGCCACGCCAATCGAAGGCCAGGAAGTCATCAGCATCGTGCCGCGCACGACCCGGGTGATTGAGGGTGAAATCAGCGTCGGCTGACGGTACAGGTGGAATCGGCCATTGCCACTGACAAATCACTGACTGCGACCGCCGGCCACCGGGGCGTGACGAACGGTCGAGGCCAACTTGAGCCGGTTTGCTATCGTTAACACTTCTTCATGTTCCCGGTCAGCAAGCAACAAGCCATGAAAAGCGCCGTCATCATCAACCTTGACTACAAGCACCATTCCGCCACGACCTGCCGCAGGATCTGGGAGGAACTCGTGCACAGGATGGAGATGGCCGGCTTTTCGCAGCACCTTCGTCTGTTTCTCGCCGATACGGATCAGGATACCGCCAGCAAGCGCGCCAAGCGCATCGTTGCAGAGACCGAGGACGCGCTTGCGGCCGAGGGGGTCCTCGTATTTGACGTGATCCGGGAGTTTTATTGCTTCGAATACCAGCAGATCAACGACCTGCTGGCGTTGGCCAACGAAATCCCCGAGGTCAATTTCCTCGACACCGGCAGCTTCCCGGCTTTCGTCATCCCCGGCGCACACTGACGCGCCGCCAGCGTCCGCCTGTACCCGCCAGGCCGATCAGCGCGATCAGCGTTGTCCGAGTGGCAGGCTGAACGGAAGCTTGGGCAGCTGCGGCCGGAACTGGGACAGATCGACTGCGTCCAGCATGTTCTTCACCAACAGCCCGAGTTCGGTATCACCCTCGATCGACAACTCGCGGTTGAAGAACAGCGTATCCGGATCCTCCTGGCGTGAAGCCACCTGAAGAAAAGCCGAGAGATTGGCGCGGAAGGCCAGGTCAGGCGAGCCGACCGGCCTGAAGATCGGGCGGAAAAAGCCGTTGCGGTAAGTGAAGGAGGCTTGGCCGCCGGTATCGATTACCTGCACCAGAAAGGTCTTGTCCTGCATCGGCTCAAGGCTCTCTTCCGGCAGCAGATTCATCTTCACGGCAGCATTCAGCGCCGTGGTCAGCGCGACGGCATGCGGCCACTGCGGCAGCTTTTCGCCAAGGCGAGCGACAAAGCCGGGAAGCTGGAACTTCGGTATCGTGAAACCTTGATTCATGTTCATGCTCCTTGCAGTTCGGCTACGGCCTGGCCGTTGCGCTGAACGATGCCCGCGTCGCCAAACCAGTAGCCATCGACCAGCCCTTCGCTGTTCCACGCAGGGTTGGTACTCGCCGCAGCTGATGTCAATTCACCGCGACGCGCAGCATCGAAGGCGGCAACGATTTCCGTCGTGTATTTTGGCTGCGGGCTGACGCGGATGATGTCGATGCCCATTTCGCGCATTGTCGCCACCTCGCCGAGCAGATTGTAACTCTGCGCCGACATGGTCTGGATACCGTTGATGCACAGGAAGGCCTGCCCTTCGCGGGTCTTCAGTGTCATGCCCTCGGGGTGGTCAAGACACTTGAACTGGCAGTCGTCCTTGTTCAGGTTGTAGTGGCGGGCGGTGAAGCAGCGCGCCGAGAAGGCCAACGGCAGCTTGCCGAAGACGAAGACCTCGGTTTCGACACCTGCCGGGCGACTCTTGTGCAGGAGATCGATCAGCTTGCGGTCGGCCTCCAGCGGCGGCACCCAGCGTTTCATGCCATAGCGGGCATAGGTGGCCAGCGTTTCCTCGTTGTAGATGTTGAGGTGTGGGCCGGCGACGAAAGGCTTGCCGCCCTGCACCAGATTGACCGCACCGAGGTCGTTGGCCTCGATGCTGCAGCCGGGATTCTCCGCCAGTTCGTCGATCAGCCGGCGCATCGCCTTGAGATCGCTTTCCGACTCCAGCAGCGCCTGCGCCGACACCACCACTTCCTTGCCGGCATCGGTCAGGTCGCGCGCCAGCCCGACCCAGTCGGCGGTGCGCATCTGCTGGCGGCGCGAGCAGACGACTTCGCCGACATAGATGATCTCGATGGCCGGGTTCTGCGCCATCTCGGCATAAAAATTCAGTACTTCTTCCTTGGTCCAGAAGTACAACAAGGGACCGAGCGCCAGCTTCATTCCCTTACCTCCACGGCCGGTTGTAGGCGCCGAGCGTCGCCTGATTGCCTTCCGACACCTTGGACAATTCGGCCTGCCAGGTCGGTTTGACGTGGTAGCGCTCACTCTCGTTGGCCAGCGCATCCAGTGCGGCACGCAGTGTGCGGGTGACCTGCGTCACGTAGGCCGGGCTGCGCTGTCGACCTTCAACCTTGATCGCCTTGACGCCGATCTTGACGATCTCGGGCAGAATCTCCAGCACGTTCAGGCTGGTTGGTTCCTCAAGCGCGTAATAGGTTTCGCCCTGCACGTCAAAGCGGCCCTTGCACAGAGTCGGGTAGCCAGCCGGTTCGTTGTCGGCAAAACGATCGATCAGGATGCCGTTCAGCCGCGTCTCCATCTCGCCGGGCTTTTTGTCCCACTTGACGTATTTGGCCGGCGAGCAAGCGCCCACTGTATTCGGTGATTCACCGCAGGCATAAGAAGAAAGCCAGCAGCGGCCCTCGTTCATGACGCACAGGCTGCCGAAGCCGAAGACCTCGATCTCGACTGGCGTGTTCTTGATCACATGTTCGACCTGGGCCAGCGTCAGCACACGCGGCAGCACGGCGCGGCGCACGCCGAACTCGCGGTGGGCAAAGTTGATCGCCTCGTAGCTGGTCGCCGAACCCTGTACCGAAAGGTGCAGGCGCTGGTTCGGGTGACGGTTGCGAGCGTAGTCGAGCAGGCCGACGTCGGCGAGGATGATCGCATCCACTCCCATGTCGGCAGCGGCGTCCACTGCCGCCCGCCAGTCGGCAGTACGCCCCGGCTGCGGGAAGGTATTGATCGCCATCAACACCTCGCAACCCTTGCCATGGGCGTAACGGATACCCTCAACCATGGTTTTCTGGTCGAAGTTGAGCCCGGCAAAATTGCGGGCGTTGGTATCGTTTTTGAAACCGAGATAAACGGCATCGGCACCGTTATCGACTGCGGTTTTCAGCGCCGGCAAACTACCAGCGGGGCAGACGAGATCCGGCAAGGCGGAGCGATCCATGGCGAAAGAGTAGGTATCCGGGGGACGCCCAGTGTATCTGCCGGGCTTTTTTTCACCCTTGATGTGCGTCAAACGCTAACAGCCGAGGACATCCGCATATATACTGGCGTTTCGGCCATGAACACCACGCAAAGGGTCTGGCGCATGCAATTCCGACACCTGCTGGCAATCGCTGCTCTTCTGATCGCGCCGCCGCTCATGGCAGCCGAACCCTTGCGTATCGGTGGAACGGGCTCCGGTACCACGCTGTTGAAGGTGCTCGCCGAGACCTATCAGAAAACCCACCCCGGCACGACCTTCGACATCATCCAGCCGACACTCGGTTCCAGCGGCGGCTTGCGCGCGCTGGCCGCTGGCCGCATCGATATCGCCATATCGGGCCGACCACCGCGTGATGAGGAAGGCCGTTTCACAACACTCGAGTACGCTCGCTCACCACTGGTATTCGCCAGCGGCAGCCAGCAGAAGCCAGTGAATTTCAGTCGCCGGGAAATCGCCGACATCTACGCCGGCAAGCGCCAGAAATGGCCGGACGGCGAACCGATCCGCCTTGTCCTGCGCAGCCCCTTCGAAAGCGACACGCTGACGCTGCGTCAGCTGGGTCCTGAAATAAGCGCCGCAGTCGATGAGGCCCTCAAACGCAAGGCCGGACCCGTTGGCGAAAACGACCTGGACGCCATCGAACTGATCGCCAAACTACCCGGTTCGCTCGGGCTGACCACGCTCGGCCTGATCCGCCTGCTCGAACAGCCGCTGACCATCCACACACTGGATGGCACGCAACCTTCCGTCGAAATGCTCTCGACAGGCATCTACCCGCTGGCCAAGTCGCTGTTCCTCAATACCCGTGTGCAGCAGGATGCCGCCACTGCCGACTTTGTTTCCGTCCTGCAGTCGGCGCCCGCGCGCAAGCTGCTGCTGCAACTGGGTCACCAGCCAGGAGTCCGCTGATGGCGAAAACCGTCGCCCGGCTCACCCGCCCCGCGCTGCGCATGGGGCTGTTCGCGGCCTTCGTGCTCGCCGCGATCCCGCCGATCACGTATCTCCTGATGGAGCAGGCACGCATCAACGAAAGCCTGGAAACCGAGGCGCGCGCCCAGTCCTCGCTGATTGCCCGAACGGTCGCCCGCAATCCCAAACTCTGGGGCTACGACACTGAACGTCTGGCCACTGCCATCATCGACGTCCGTCATTTTTCACACCGCTCGCTCATTCAGGACACCAGCAACAAGGTTCTGGCCTCCCTCGGCCCGATTCAGGAGTGGCCGACACTCTCGGCCACAGCCGACTTCATGGAATCCGGCATGGCCGTCGGCAGTGTTACGGTCGAAGGTTCGCTGCGTGCATCGTTGATCGACACGCTGTGGATATCCCTGGCCAGCGGCCTGCTCGGACTGGGGCTTTTCTACCCGCTCTATCGACTGCAACTGGCCAGCATCCGCCGCGCCAACACGGCCCTCGAGGAAAGTGAAAGACGCTTCCGTGAACTGGCGGGCATCGGTTCTGACTGGATCTGGGAGCAGGACGCACAACTGCGCTTCACCGAACACACCACGCTCGGTGACAAGCAAAACTTTGTGCCGACAACGATTATCGGATCGACCCGCTGGCAACTGCCGATCATCATTTCGGACGATGATCGGCAACGGCACCAGGCCGACCTGGATGCCCGCCGGCCATTCAGCAGTTTCGAATACCGCATTCGCGACAACCAGGGCGAAGTGCGCTGGTTCAGCATCTCCGGCCGTCCACGTTTTTCTCCGGAGGGAGAGTTCCTTGGCTATCGCGGCACCGGCCGCGACATCACGCGACGGAAAGAGGCACAGGAGCGGATGGCCGTTCTCAGCCGCCAGCTGAGCATCGCCACCGAGGGTGCCGGCATCGGCATCTGGCGCTGGGTGGCCGAGGATGAACGCCTGTACTGGGACGACTTAATCTACAGCCAATACCATTCCAGCCGCGAGGCCGAGCCAAACCCCTACAAGGTCTGGGCCATGAGCATGGAAACCGCCATCGCGCAGCAGGCCATCAACCAGATTGCCGAAGTCTGGGACGGCAAAGGTTCGCGCCACATGGATTTCCCGGCCCGCCTGCCGGATGGATCGCGCCGCTTCTTCCGCGCCTATGCGGTCATCGAAGCCGACCTCGCCGGCAAACCTGTCGGCGTCGTCGGTACGCACTGGGATATCACGCAGGAGAAGGAATACGAGCTCGAACTGCGCCAGCATCAGGACCACCTGCAGGAACTCATCAGCGCCCGGACCGCCGACCTGCAACTGGCCAAGGAAGAGGCCGAACGTGCAAACCGTGCCAAATCCGAGTTTCTGGCCAACATGTCGCACGAACTGCGCACCCCGATGCACGGCGTGCTTTCCTTCGCTCGGCTTGGTCAAACCCGCGCCAACTCGACCACCCCGGCCAAGCTGCAAGAGTATTTTTCGCATATACACGACAGCGGCAAGCGCCTGCTCGGGCTGCTCAACGATCTGCTCGACCTCTCCAAGCTGGAAGCCGGCCGCATGCCAATGGCCATCACCGAGACCAATGTCGCGGCGGTTGCCAGCGAATCGGTCGCCAGCCTTTCGGCCCTTGCTGCCAGCCGCAAGGTCAGCCTGCTGGTGGAGGGCCCCGACCCTGCACTGGTTCCTGCCGACCGTGAGCGTCTGATGCAGGTGCTGAACAACCTGATCGGCAACGCCATCAAGTTCACCGCCGAGAACACCAGCGTGACCATCCGTTGGCACGCGGCCACCCTGAGTCGCGACGGATTGCCGAAACCAGCAATGTGCATCTCGGTATGCGATAGCGGCGTCGGCATTCCTCCGGGCGAAGAAGATGCCATCTTCGAAAAATTCGTGCAGAGTTCCAGCACCCGTTCGGGTGCCGGTGGAACCGGCCTCGGGCTGGCCATCTGTCACGAGATTGTCGAGGCGCATTGCGGTAGCATAAGCGCCAACAACCAGCCATCCGGCGGGGCCTGCTTCGAGGTGAAGCTGCCGCTGGACGCGAACGATATCGATACCGAAAGGGCACCATGACCCAGACCCGAATTCTTGCCGTGGACGACGAACCGCTGAACCTCGCCATCATCGAGGAATACCTGTGCGAGGAGCAGAACTACACGCTCGATACAGCACAGGATGGCGAATGCGCCTGGACCGCGCTGGAAAGCGCCAGACCGGCTTACGACCTGGTGATTCTCGATCGCATGATGCCGGTGCTCGATGGCATGGCACTTCTCAACCGCATGAAGGCCGACGCACGCTTTGCCGATGTCCCGGTCATCATGCAGACGGCGGCGGCAGCTCCCGAGCAGGTGCGCGAAGGCCTGGCTGCCGGCGCCTACTATTACCTGACCAAGCCCTACGAACCGGAGACGCTGTGCGCCGTGGTGCGTGCCGCCATCGGTGATCGCCATGCACTGCGCAGCGCACGCTCGCGCGCCGAATGCCTGGAGAAAGCATTCCAGCAGCTATCGGTGGTGGAGTTCCGTTTCCGCACGCTGGAGGAGGCCAGCGAGCTGGCGCAACTGCTCGCCGACTTCTGCCCGAACCCGCAGGGCGTGCTGTTCGGCCTGACCGAGCTGATGATCAACGCCGTCGAGCACGGCAATCTGGGCATCACCTATCGCGAAAAGACGCTGCTGCTCATGGAGAACGACTGGCAGGCGGAGGTCAATCGTCGCCTGGAACTGCCGCAATTTCGCAACCGGGTGGCCCGGGTGCGTTTCGAGCGTCTTGCCGACAGAATGTGCTTCACCATCGCCGACGAAGGCAACGGCTTCGACTGGCAGCGCTACCTTGACTTCGACCCCTCGCGCATCTTCGATCCGAATGGTCGCGGCATCGCCATGGCCCACCGTTCCAGCTTCTGCAACATCGAGTATCAGGGTAGCGGCAGCACGGTCGTGGCCTGCGTCACCCTATCGGCCTGATCGGCCTGATCGGCCTGACGCAGCCTGAGTCAAGCTTTCAGGGCGCACCCTTCAGATAGTCGCTGATCCGTCGGGTCAATTCCGGCACCGGCATGGCATAGGCGAACTTGGCCAGAAAGCGCCCGTCCGGCCCGAGCAGGAACATCCCGGCCGAATGATCGACGACATAGCGCTCCGGCGGCGAGCCCGGTTCCTGCACTTTCTCGAAGCGAACCTTGAAGTTGTCGGCCGTCTTGCGGATCAGTTCCGGTGAGCCGGTCAGGCCAATGATGCGGGCGTCGAAGAAACCGGTATAGCTCTTCAGCACCTCGGCACTGTCGCGCTCCGGATCAACCGTGATGAAGATCGGCTGCAGCTTCTTGGCATCCTCACCCAACGCCTTCATCACCGCCGCCATCTCCGAGAGCGTTGTCGGGCAGACATCGGGGCACGAGGTGTAGCCAAAAGTCAGCAGCTGGAAACGGCCACGAAAATCCTGGTTCGATACCGCACGGCCGCTGGTGTCCTGCAGCATGTAGCGCGTTGCGATTTCGGCAGCCACCGGCGCCGTACCCGTCTCGTGACGCACGCTCGGGAAAGCCAGTCGCAAATCGATGATGGCTGCATCGACTTCCGTCGCCAGGCGCTGTTTGTCCCGGCAGGAAGCCGGCGACAGGAAGGCCTTGTTGGTTGCCGCCTCGAATGCCTCACCCGACTGCCGGGTCTTCGGCGCGTGGGTTACCAGCGCATTCTTCGCACGCGACGACACGTCCACGTAACGGCAAGCGAGTGCCTGGCCATTCAGGCGGCCGAGCTTGTCGATCGCCGCCGGGCCAGCGGCATCTTCCGCCAAGGCAAGGGAGGGCATCGTGAAGGCCAGGGGAAGCAGAAGCAGCAGAACGAGGCGTTTCATCAGCGGATACTCCGGAAATCGGGTCGGCGGCGATTATAGCCGGGGCTTGCGCGGCGCGCCGACGAACAAACGGTCATAAAGCCAATTGGGCAAGAGGCGCAGCAGCTTGGCAACCACACCCATCTGCCAGGGGATGACCGTGTAACTGGTGCCGCGCCGGATGGCGGCAGCAAAACGGCGAGCAGCCTCGTCGGCAGGCAGGATGAAGGGCATGGGATACGGGTTGATCTCGGTCATCGGCGTATCGATGTAGCCGGGAGCAATGGTCACCACGCGCAAGCCGGCCGGGGCCAGTTCAAGACGCAGACTTTCGAGGTAACTGATTACGGCTGCCTTCGATGCACTGTAGGCTTCGGCACCCGGCAAACCACGGATGCCGGCAACCGACGCGATGCCGACCAGCCGCCGTTCACGAACGTTTGCCGTCGCAAGCATCGGGGCGATGAAGGGGGCAAAGGTGGCGACCATGCCGAACACATTGGTATCAACGACACGGCGGAACACGGCCATATCCTCCGCGTGTTCTGTCAGGGTGCCGGCAGAAACGCCGGCATTGGCGATGACGATGTCAGGTGCACCAAAGCGCGTCATGAAATCCCGGGCAGCGGCATCCAGCGCCACCGTATCCGTCACATCCAGAACGTAGACGGCTGCGTCACCGCCCAGCGTTTTCAATTCGTCCGCCAGCGCTGCCAGCACC
>JAUPVD010000277.1 GCA_030917225.1 Pseudomonadota bacterium | reverse complement strand
CTGCATCCAGCCACTCGCCGCTCGTCTTGCGGCTCGATCGAGTGAGTACCAGTAGATCCCGGGCGCGGGTCATGCTGACGTAGAGCAGGCGCTTTGATTCCTCGATAGCGGCGTTCCGGAACTGCTCCGCCATTGGCGTGAGCGCGATGGCATCGGCAACGGCAACCTTCTCCTGCCGCTCAAACGGCCAGGGCCAGTAACGGATGAACCGGTCGGCAAGCGGGTTGCTGGCGTCGAACCCACTCTGCGACTGCGCGCTGATCGACCAAAGGCGATCCTTGATGTTCGCAGACAGCCCGGTGAGCACCACAACCGGCCATTCGAGGCCCTTGGCCGCGTGGTGTGTCTTGACCTTGACCGCGTCGATGGCCGGCTCGGCCTGAGTGTCTTTTTCCTCCCCGGCCAGTTCGCCGAGCCAGAGGATGAGGCCGGAAACCGAGGCGGCATGCTGTCCGGTACGGCAGAGGTCCTCATACTGTTCGGCCAGATCGAGCAAGGCTTCGAGGTTTGCAAGCCGCACCCGCGCCCGGTCAGGATCCAAAGTCCAGCGCACAACCTTCTCACTCACCCCGCAGGTGGCAATCACGGTGGCCAGCGCCTCCTTCGACGCCAGCACCGGCAGCGTTGCGCGGAGCCCAGCGATGGCTTCCAGCAGCGGATGCGCGGGATGGCCGTCGGCCGGCACTTCCAGCCAGAGATCCGCATCGGCGCCCTGCTTCAGGTACTTCAGCCGGTCTGATACCCAAGCTTCCGGCGCCAGGCCATCGGCCAGCGACACGATCTCGGCAGTGGCGACAGTATCACCAGGGTCGTTGAGCCTTCGCAGGCAGGCCAGCGCGAGCGTAGCCTCGGGCGTCGTCAGCAGCCCCGGCTGTGCGGTCGCGACGGGAATGCCCTGCGCCGACAGCGCGGCGGAAAAGGTCTTCACGCCCTCATGCGAACGGGAGAGGATGGCGATGTCGCCGAAGCGCACCGGGCGCAGGCACTTGTTGGGTTTGTCGTGGATCACCCGCCCCGACGCAACAAGCTGCCTCACCCCGACCGCAAGCGCCGAGGCCTCGTCGTTGACGTTCTTGCCGCCGAGCAGCCAGTTGGCCATCACCGGGCCATTGAGCAACTCATTGCGTTCCGGCTTAAGTTCCACCTCTTCGCGCGGCAGGGTGTTGGAAAACGCCTGCGAGAAAACCGAATTCACGATGCGCACGAGTTCCGGGCGGGAACGCCAGGACGACGGCAGCACCTCGTTGGGTCCGCCCATGCCGGGCAACGCTTTGAGAATGGCCTGCATCAGCTCGGTATCGCTGCCCCGGAAGCCATAGATGGCCTGCTTGATGTCGCCGACCCAATAGACCTTCTTGGCGAAGCGGGCGAGCTTGAGGAACAGTGCGAGCTGAATCGGGCTGGTGTCCTGGAATTCATCGACCATCAGCAGATCGAGTTCGTCGTTGAGCACCGCCGCGACTTCAGGATGGTCGAGCAGGCCAAGCAACCGGTGTTCCTGATCGGAAAAGTCGAGAGCACCCAGCTCCTGTTTGATGGCCTGGTAGTTGGCCAGCGCCTTGGCCGCGAGATCGAACATCAGTTGGAGGTAGCGTGTGAGATCGGCATGCAGGCCAGGGTGCTCGGCGACACGCCCCGCCAATTCTGAGATTGGCTCAATGCGCTGGCGCAAACTCGCCTCGGGGGCTTCCTTGGCCACTTTGACCCATTCGCTCCAGGATGCAGATTCCCGCTCCAGGTTGCGGGCAAACCCTTTGACCAGTGCCAGATAGGTGTTGGTATTCTTCTTGCCGCCAGCAAGGGCCGTTGCTTCGATCTCGGGTAGCGCCGCTCGAATTTCCTTCAGCAGATCTGCATCAAGATCCTGGGCGACCGGTTCCGGAAAATGGCTGAGCAGATCGTCGGCATTTTTCTCCGCATACCCGGTAACGGTGGCCAGCGGTATGTCGTTGCTGCGGATCTGGTCAATCAAGGATTTAAGAGCGTCGCGCCAATTGTCCTTGTATTTATCCCTGGGATCAGGCTCCAGCCCCAGGCGGCGAACAAGATTCAGCAGTTCACTCATCCCCGGGCCGTCGAGTACCGCATCAATCGCCCGACCAAGCAGGATTCCGCCCTGAACTTCCTCAAGTACCTGCTGCTCGGCAGACATGCCAGCCTCAAACGAAAATCGGGCTATCAGCTGTCCGCAAACGCTATTGACCGTACCGATCCGCGCCTGCCCCATGGCATTGGCCAGACCGAAGTTGCCCTGCTTGAGCAGATGCTCGCGAACGCGCTCCCTTAGTTCGGTGGCTGCTTTCTTGGTGAATGTCGTCGCAATGACGCCAGACGGACGGACATCGCCGGTCGTCAGCTCTCGGTGCAGTAGTTCGGTCAGCCGGTGCGTCTTGCCGCTGCCGGCGCCGGCACTGATGAAGGTGATCTCGGCTTTCATTCCGGTAGTCATGCCCGCTCCTCCCATCCGGCAAGTGACCGGTAGTCGTTGTAGGCTGCGTAGAGCGTTTCCATTTCCATCGCGTCATCCGGAGGGGCCGATTCGTCGGTGGCGAGGATGCCTTCCATGGCGACTTCGAACTGCCCGGCCTGGATCTGCGCCACGCGCCACTGCCATGTGGCGACGAAGCGCTGCCAGAGCTGCGCGGTGTTCTCACCGCTCTCGGAGGGAACTGTCTTCGCATCGGGGAAGGTCCGTTCGTCCGGCGCGACGAGTTCGGCGCGATCGAGGATGTAGTAGGCCACCGATGGCCATGCCCCGTTCTGCTGTCGCAGCAGCTCGGCATAGATGGCGAGCTGCAGGTGGCGGTTCTTTCTGAGCTTCTCGGGAAACTTCTTGATCCCGGACCACTTCATGTCGACGATCACCTGCTCGCCCTTTGCGTTCTTCATCACCAGATCGGCGGATCCGCCGAGTGCGCCGCCGGGAAAATTCCCGGACAAGGCCTGCTCCGGCACAACG
>JAUPVD010000276.1 GCA_030917225.1 Pseudomonadota bacterium | reverse complement strand
TGGGCCATTGAACACCTGCATCATGATGAACACATCGATGCCGCAACCCTGTCGGGCATTCTCAACTACGCTTTCTGTATCCAGTTGAGCGATCACAGCGGGAATCCGTCCATCGAGCAGCAGGCTTACGATGCTGACCGGCAGACTCGCTGGCCACAACCGCCGACGCTTCCGCCTCCATGCCGGCCCATGAGTTATGGGGATCCGGCGAATCACATTTTCGTGATCTCCCACGACTGCGCCATCGGCTGCAGCCGGATGCCGCACAACGATGAGTGTGTTGTCGAGCACGGAAACATGATCATCGAGTCGATTTATCTCGATGACCAACTGGCTCGTGGGGCCGAAATGTCACGATGCGTGGGCATTGAATACCTCGAGGCGCAACCATACATCCTGGATATCGATTTGGATGTTTTCCACAGCCGGCAGGCGATCGAGCCTTCTGATCGGACTACTTTTTACCGCCTGATCAGAAATGCGGTGGCAATCACTGTCGCCACTGAGGCTGAGTACGTTGATGAACTCAAATTTGAGGGGGAGGCGATCAGTGCAACGATTTTGTTGGCCCGGCTGATTGAGCATATCAAGGCGGCAAATTAATCGTTCAGATTTGCTTGCGCGGCAAAGTTATCATTCGCCCAGTTGGCATGTAATGTCGGATGCTCGCAAAAAACGGTGAATTTCCGGCAAGCATCTTGTTCCGAGGGGCGGCAGGGTTATGCTTCCCGGGACACGGATCAGTAACGACTGATCCGGCCTTTTTCTTTTTCCGCTCGCTGGCCGTAGCCTCAGCCGCTTTCCAGGCGGCTGCGCAGCAGCTCCAGTCGTTTTCGGATAGCCGCACCGGCACTGATCTGCGGGTTGGAGAAACCGTCGTTCTTGCCGGCCTCGCGCTCGCGCCGGTCGATCAGCGGCCGGGCCGCAGCGTGGGCCTGTTCGAAGGAGCGGGTGGTGCTGCGCAACTGTTCGTCGTACAGCGCCCGGCCGAAGTAGGTCAGCTCCGATGCGCGTCCGCAGCCGAACGAGGTGTGCTCGGCATCGGCGGCACTCATCACCAGCGTGCCGTCGCCGCTCAGCGGCGCGATCCAGCTTCCTGAATAGCAGGCCGACACCGAGATCACGCGATGGTGGATGCCGGCCTCGTCGAGCCATTGCTTGAGTTGCTGCGGCGTCACCGCGCCGACGCTCAGCGGCCAGAACTGTGCGGCGAGCTCGCCGTTCCAGGCACCGTGCGAGGTGAGGTGGATGAACAGGATGTCCTCGTCGCGGTCGATTAGCTCGCCGATGCGGCGGATCGCCCGCTGCAGGTTGAGCGGCGTCGCCCACGGCCATTCGTCGGCGGTTTCCGCGTGGTTGACTAGTTGCAGTGTGCGGCCGGCGGTATCGAAACGCTGCGTCATGACCTCGGCGACCATGCCGCTTTCACGGCGGAAAACGTCCTCGTGCGCGTAAGGAGCGAAGGTCAGTGCGTACAGATCGACGATGCCCGGCCGTTGCCGCTGCAGCGTCTGCAGACGCTCGGCCAGCACCTGCGGCTGCCGCTCCATCAGCTCCTGGGTCAGCACCAACTGGCGCGGGGTAGTGGGAGCGACGGCGGCGGCATCGGCGATCCACAGCGTCCTCTGCTTGTTGCCGCTCTCGACGGCCTCAATTGCCAGCAGCAGCACGGTCAGCAGCAGTGCCCAGCCCTTGCGCCGAGTGCTGCGCCAGAGAGCCAGCGTTTGCGCCGCACCGAGCCAGAGCCAAAGGCTGATCCAGACTCCCCAGAGCAGCGTCGGCGACAGCTCCGGCATGCCGCGGCCGGTCTGGATCACGATCGCCCAGAATAATCCGTAGGCCGTCGACAGCAGACAGCCTTGCGCCAGCAGCAGCGAGAACAGATGGGCTGCGCTCGGCGCGGCGCTTGGTTCGGTGCCGTCGGCGGCATGGAGTAGCGCGTAGCAGGCCCAGGCGGTGGCCGCCGTCGCCAGCCAGCCGACGAGCAGATACTGCCCGTTGAAGCTCGCCGGGCCGACGATCCACAGCCGCTGCAGGATGAGCGTGAGCAGCAGGGCGACGGCGAGCAGGCCAAGGATCATTGCCGGGTGGGTGTGCAGGCCGTCCCAGCGCGGCCGGTGCAGCAAGACCGTATGCGCCCCTTCGCGCAGCCATCGGGCGAGCATACTGAGGGCGCCGGCGAGTGAATGGGTGGTGGTCGCTCCAGCTGCTGACGGCAAGTCGTCCGGCGGCGGTGTTGCCGGCGTCATGGCCGGCAGCGAGCTGTTTTCGGGTTCCTGCATGCTTGTCTCCTGCGTTCCAGCCGCGGGCCGTGGTGCAGCGATTATGGATCCGTAATTGATGGGGCGGCAATTGGAGCGCTAGACTCCGGTGCCCATGCGCAGCCCGAGCAACACCCCCATCCCGGCAATGAACGGCAGCCACGGATTGCGCCAGAGCAGGGCGGCGGCCGCGGCGGCAATGGCGGCAGCGAGCTTGGCGTTGAGCGGGGCGAACGCGCCGCTGTCCAGCAGGATGTCCGGCACGACAATAGCGGCCAGTGCCGCCGCCGGGGCGTAGCGCAGCGCCCGCTGCACCAGCGAGGGCAGCACGACGCGGCTGCCGAGCACGATGAAGCTTGCGCGCGGGAGTGTCGTGGCCAGTCCGATCAGCAGGAACACCAACCACAACGAGGCGTCGTAACCGGCGCTCATTCTGCAACGCTCCTTTCGTGCCAGTGGTCGGCCGCCAGGCCGGCGCCGATGCCGATGAAGATGGCGGCGAACAGGCCGAGCTTCAGCGGCAGATCATGCAGCACGACGGCGGCAGCACCGCCCCCCAGTGCAGCGATCAGCATTGGCCGCATCTTGGCCATCGGCAGCAGCAGGACCATCAGCGCAATGGTCGCCATGAATTCCAGCGACCAGTTCTTCGGG
>JAUPVD010000275.1 GCA_030917225.1 Pseudomonadota bacterium | reverse complement strand
AGGCACTGGAAATTGCCACGAAAACGGTATTGCCGCTTGGTGTGCTGCTGCCGCTGCTGATCATTCTCATCTACTACTCTGTCCGGCGCGGGCTCAAGCCGCTGGACGACCTGGCCGACGATGTGGCCACACGCTCACCGGAAAACCTTTCACTGCTGGCACCGGCGACCGCACCGCTGGAAGCCCAGCCGCTGGTCAGTGCGCTCAACCGCCTGCTCGGCCGGCTTTCGGCCACCCTGGACAACGAACGGCGCTTTACTGCCGATGCTGCACACGAACTGCGGACGCCGCTCGCGGCGTTGAAGGTGCAGGCGCAGGTGGCCATGGCCACGCGCGACCCCGTCGAACACCAGCATGCGCTGGGCAAGGTGCTGGCCGGTGCCGACCGTGCCACCCGCCTGGTCGAACAGTTGCTGCGGCTGGCCCGGCTCGATCCGGTCGTGCGCCTGCCCGATCCGCAGCCCGTCAACCTGGCCGATCTGGCGGAAATGGCGGTGGAAGACGCACAGGCAACGGCTGCTACCCGACAGCAATCCCTGACACTGCTCACCCCGGAGCCGACGCTGGAAATCAGCGGCGACCGCGACCTGCTCGGCGCAGCACTGCGCAACCTGATCGATAACGCCCTGCGCTACGCCCCGGAGCAGGGCAGGATCACCGTCAGCGCCACCGTCGAACACGGCGTGCCGCTGCTGACGGTCAGCGACAACGGCCCCGGCGTGCCGGCCGAAGAGCTGCCCCGGCTGGTTGAGCGTTTCTACCGCGGCCGCGACGTCACTGCCGAAGGCAGCGGCCTTGGGCTGGCCATCGTCAACCGCATCGCCGAGTTGCACGGTGCGCGGCTGGAGATCGAAAATATCGTCGACGGCGGCTTTGCCGCTCGCTTGCGCTGGTGTTACGGTTGCTAGTTGTGCGCCTTCGCAGAAACTTAAGCACCCATTAAGGTTCAAACCCCACACTGCCGGCACTGCCGAGCGGCCCCGCTGGCACAATTTCCCGAAAGTCCCACTGAATGACTGTTGCTGCAACGCTCGGCAAGCTGAATCGTATCGACTGGCGCGGCCTCGGCTGGGCCTACCTGTTCTTCTGGTATTTCTCCGGCGTCACTCACTCGCTGCTGCAGATTGCTGGTGCAACCGGATTTTTCCCGTTCCGCCAGGGCTTCATCTTCAGCGCCCTGTGGCTCATCCCGCTGCTGCTCCTTCCGCAGCGCACGCGCGCCATCACCGCGGTTCTTGGTGTCGTGCTGTGGGGCTTTTCGCTGATCAACCTCGGCTACTTCGCGATCTACCGCCAGGAGTTCTCGCAGAGCGTCCTGTTCATCATCTTCGATTCGAACCCGGCCGAAGCCAACGAGTACATTGGCCACTATTTCGTCTGGTGGATGATCCCCGCCCTGCTGGCATATACCACCGGCGCCTGGTGGCTTTGGCGACGCGTGCGCCCGCTGGCGATGCCGAGCGCGGCCAGATGGATAGTGGTCGTGCTGATCACCGTCGCCCTGTTGATGCCGGCAACCCTGAAGACCGCGCGCAAGCGTTCGCTTTCTGCCGAGCAGGTCTCCGAGAGCATCTTCAATCGCATGGAACCGGCGGTTCCCTGGCAGTTCGTGATCGGCTATTTCAGATACCAGACGCAGTTGGCGCAGATGCAGGCCCTGCTCGAAGACAACAGGAAGATTCCGCCGATCGGCGATCTGCGCGACGCCAATGCCGGCAAACCGGCAACGCTGGTGCTGGTCATCGGCGAATCGACCAACCGGCAGCACATGAGTCTCTACGGTTATGTCCGCAAGACGACACCGAAGCTCGATGCAATGCGCGACCGGCTCTCGGTGTTCAACGGCGTCGTTGCTTCCCGCCCCTACACCATCGAAACCCTGCAGCAAGCGCTGACCTTTGCCGACCAGGAAGAGCCGAACCTGTACCTGACCAAGCCCTCACTGATGAACATCATGAAGCAGGCTGGCTACAAGACCTACTGGATCACCAATCAGCAAACGCTGACCCAGCGTAACACGATGCTGACCAACTTCTCGCAGCAGACGGACGAACAGGTCTACCTGAACCACAGCCGTTCACAGAACTCCTACCAGTTCGACGGCAACGTGCTCGCCCCATTCAAGAAAATTCTGGAGGATGGTGCCGAGCGGCGGTTCATCATCGTGCACCTGCTCGGCGCCCACATGCGCTACGAATACCGCTACCCACCGGAATTCGCTGCCTTCAAGGATGGGACCGGCCTGCCCGACTGGGCCACCGACGCCAAGCAGCCGATGATCAACCAGTACGACAACGCCGTGCTTTACAACGACCACGTCGTCTCCAGCCTGATCGAATCACTGGATTCGGCGAAGAACAATGCGATGTTCGTTTACTTTGCCGATCATGGCGAAGACGTCTACGACTCGCCGGAGCACAACTTTGTCGGTCGCAGCGAAGCGAAACCGACCCCGCCAATGTATACGGTGCCCTTCATCACGTGGGCTTCCGAGCAATGGAAAGCCCAGCATCCGCGCCGCTTCGACGAGCAGCAGGGGCGCCTCTACCAGACCTCGCACTTCATCCACACCTGGGCTGATCTCGTCGGTTTGAGCTTTGAGGGATTCGACCCGAGCAAGAGTCTGGTCAATGCGAAATTCAAGGAACGCCCGCTGCTGGTCGGTGACCCCAGCGCGCCGAAAGGGCTGATCGACCTGCGAGCCATGCTGTCGCCTCGGGGATAAGCAGCAGGCGCCCGACGTCAAGTGGCCATTCAGGCAGGCCGGACAACCAGAGAGATCAATACCTTATCAACCCGGTTGCCATCCATGTCCATCACCTCGAATCGCCAGCCGTCGGCTTCGAAATGGTCTGTCGGCGAAGGGATTCGCCCAAGTGCATGCATGATGAAGCCGCCCAGTGTGTGGAAGTTGTGCTCCTCTTCCCCCGGCAGCTCATCGGCGATATCAAGGACGGACTTGAGGCGCTCGATACCAACGTCGCCATCGACCAGCCAGGAGCCATCTTCACGCTGCGCCATGTCCCGATCTTCGGGCGCTTCCGGCACCGACAATTCACCGACGATGGAAGCCAGCACATCGGTCAAGGTGACCAGGCCCTGTACCTCACCGTATTCATCGACAATCAGAGCGAACTGGAGACGGGCGCGCCGGAAACTTTCCAGAAGTTGTGTGGTGGTCACCGATTCCGGAACGTAGAGCGGCGGGTGCAGCACCGACTCGACGTCGGCGGCCGTAATGCAGTGGCCGGGCACGGCCTTCTTGAGCAGGTCACCGGTCTGCAGGATGCCGAGGATATGCTCCAGACCGTCGCGACAAACCACGAGTCGGGAATATTCGGTATCGACGATGCGCTGCCGGACGGTATCTTCGTCCTCGTCAAGATCGACCACGAACATGTCGCGCCGTGGTGTCATGATGGCGGCGATGCGCTGCTCATCGAGCCGCAGCACATTGGAGACAAGCTCCTGTTCGCTCTCATGGAATACGCCAGCTTCTGCCCCCTGCTCCATGAGGACATTGATCTCGTCGTCGGTAACCGGGGGGTCTTCCTTGCTGCGAGCCCCTATGAGCCGCAGGATCGCCGCGCTGGAGCCCGACAGGATGACGACCAGCGGATGCGTGATCCGGGCCAGCACGATCATCGGCCGGGCAATCAGGGAGGCGATTCCCTCGGGGGCAAGCATGGCCAAGCGCTTTGGCACCAACTCACCAACAACCACTGAAAAATAAGTCAGACAAACGACCGTGATCGTCAATGCCACGCCTTTTGCGTAAGGCGCCAGTAGCGGAATACCGCCCAGCCACGCGGCCAGCGGATCAGCAATGGCGGCCTCGCCAATAGCACCGCTGAGAATGCCGACAGAGGTGATACCAACCTGGATAGTGGAGAAAAAACTTGCGGGCTCTTGATGCAGGGAGAGTGCGGCTTCGGCTCCCAGACTGCCGTCATCAGCCAGATTCTGGAGCCTGGCTTTGCGGGATGAAACGACAGCGATCTCGGACATGGCGAAAAGGCCATTGATGAGAATCAGCAAAAAGATTAACGCTATATCCATATGGAGAAACCGCCCCTCGCCAGAAAGGCGCGCGGTTTCGGTGTTGAGATAGATTGATTGTAGCAGGGGCGTCTAAACGAACCTGACACCCACATACGAACAATGATTGCGCCCCGCTAGAGCGGGGCGGAGACAGGCAGATCCTGAGCTTGCAAAAGCAGGGGGTCCGTGCCACCGGCCACCGCCGCTAGTTCTGTTTTTCCGCTTGTGCCTGCGGCCCCGATTTTCTTGCGTTGGTCAGCAAGCCTGTTCGAACAAGGTGTTCCCGCAGTTTTTCCTGGACCTGACGCACTTCGTTGTCGTTTCCGCTGTAGTCCGATCCGGAGCGCAATTCGCCCTTCCAGATGTTCCGGCGAGTGGCAATTTCCGCTATGGCGAAGCTATAGCCGTATCCGGATATCAGTCTCGGTTGCTGCTTGTTTTCGACGGGAACGTTCCGTGGGCCGTAGCTGCTGACATTCGCAACGGTCAGGAAAAGCACATGCTGTGCATCGAGCATCTTGGCGTAACTCGCTACCTGATCGAAGGGGTTCAGCGCATTCCCCTTGAGTTCGATCGACCATGAGGCAACCCCGTATTCGGCGAGCATGGCCTTGACCGATTCAACCGTCGGCACAAAGAAAGCGGTCTTTGTCGCATCCGGGAAAAGATCTCCGTTGGCCACAATCAGCATGCGTTGAAGCGGCTTGACCTGCCCCGGTTCAACAACGGACTGCATGGTCATGGGATTTGAAGCGCAGCCGACAATGCCCAGCGACAGTGTGGCAACAACGATGAATCGAACCAGAAATTGCATATTTTCCTCCCTTGATTTTTTGGTGGTACTGCCAGGCCTCTCTGCAAAAGAAGCCCGGTAAAAAATACGCCATAACAAGATGCTTACACCCGCCCCCGCTCCGCCAGCGACAGGGGCGGCGTGGTGCCGGCGACGATGAAATGGTCGAGCAGGCGCACATCGACCAGGTTAAGTGCATCCTTCAAAACCTTGGTCAGCGACACATCGGCAGCGGAAGGTTCGGCCACACCGGACGGATGATTGTGGGCCAGGATCACGGCTGCGGCGTTGTGAGCGAGAGCACGCTTCACCACTTCGCGCGGATAAACAGAGGTCTGGGTCAGCGTGCCGCGAAACAGTTCTTCAGTGGTGATCAATCGGTTCTGGGCATCCAGCCACAGGGCAAGAAAAACCTCGTGTTGCCGGTTGCCCAGGGTCAGGCGCAAGTAGTCGCGCACCGCCTGCGGCGACGAAAGCAATTCGCGGGCGCTGAGTTGTTCGCCCAAAGCCCGCTTGGCCATTTCAAGCACCGCCTGCAATTGCGCGTACTTGGCTTCGCCCATGCCGGGGACGGCGGCAAAATCAGCCATTGACGCCGAAAAAAGCCGGTTCAGGCTGCCGAAACGATTGATCAGTTCGCGCCCGAGATCGACCGCGCTTTT
>JAUPVD010000274.1 GCA_030917225.1 Pseudomonadota bacterium | reverse complement strand
GAGGACAAGGCTGAGCGGGTGGCCTACTATTGCGCCAACATGAACAAGGAAATCGACATGATCGCCCACTCCTGTGGCCTGCTGCACGCCCGCGAATTCCGCCGCGAGCATGTGCGCATCGTCCAGGCTTCGGGGCAAAGCGTGGCGCTCAATGTGCTCTATCCGTACCCGGTGGTGCCGCCGGCGGAGGGGTTGATTTCGGTGTGAGTCGGTATGAAATGATTGCTTCTTGGGAGATAGGCACCTATTGGCATACAGCCGACAAACAAGACAAATAACATATTGATTTATAAAGTTTGGCCGTACATAATCAGTTTTTAGTATTTATACGGCTAAATGCCAATGAACTTTTATCCGCTCGGCGATAACGCTGCTCGGCAACTCATCGACGCCATTACGGTATTTGATGAATACCGCCGCGTTCAGCAGCTCGCCCGCAGGTTCGCCGGTGGCATGTACTGGAAGCACCAGAAGGGCGGCGAATACGAGTACCTGGTCAAGACGCTGCCGGATAACCGCCAGCAGCGCATCGGCCCGCGCTCTGCAGAAACAGAGCAGGCCTACGCCAGCTTTACCAGCGGCAAGGCTGAAACCGAAGCGCGTCTGCGAACACTGAAGGCGGCCTTTATCGATGCCGAGCGCACCAACAAGGCCCTGAAGGTTGGCCGGGTGCCAAACATGGTTGTGGATGTCATGCAGGCCCTTGAAGATGCCGGCCTGGGCGAGCATTTCACCGTCGTGGGCACCCATGCCCTGTACGCCTACGAGACTGCCGCCGGTGTGCGCATCGTCTCCGACGCACTGGCCACCCAGGACGTTGATCTGTTATGGGACGCCAGAAAGCGGGTCCGGTTTGTCACCGACCTCGATCGTGTCGATGCGTCGGTGCTGAAGGTACTGCAGCGGGCTGACAAGAGCTTCATTCGCCACACGGAAAAAGTGGAGACCGCCATCAATGCCAAAGGCTTTGAGGTGGATTTCCTGCGCCGGCAGCCAGAGGGGGATGATCCGCATCCATTCCGCTTCTCGTCGGATGAAGAAGACCTCTGGCCGATTCAGGCCGTGCGCGCCTCAGTGCTGACGAGCGCGCCGCGTTTCGAGCACGCCGTGATCTCGACCACTGGCCGCATGGCCCTGATGCGCACTGTGGCGCCGGAAACCTTTATCGAGTTCAAGCTATGGATGGCGGAACACGCGCTCGATCGCCCGGAGATGAAGCGCCGACGCGACCGCCGGCAGGCAGTCATCGTGCAGGAACTGCTGGATACGAGGCTGCTGGTTGCATAAATGTGGCCCATTTCAACCCTGACGATTCAGTCGATTGATCCGCAGTACGCGCAGGGATGGTTAGGGGAAAAATCGAAAACAAGCTTGCCCCTTCCTTTCCATGGCGGGCATTCTCCGTTTGCGCAAGCGATTCGCCGCGAAAACTGCGGTGAATGAGGCTGCTATTTTCCGCAAAGCCACCGAAAGACTTGGGTTGAGGTATATCGCCGCCCATCGCACGGTGGCAGTTTGAATTCATGCCATTAGAATGCGGAAATGATTGGATTGCATGGTTATCGGGGGCGGTAGAAATGATGAAGTTCGAGGATCGGAAAACAAAATGAAGCAGACCCCTTTAGTTCTGATCCTGGCGAAATTTAATCCTCTGTATGTATCGGTTTTTGGGGGTTCCGGAATGTTTTTTTTCGGAAATTTCATTGATCGCTCTGAAACATTTTTAAGTCCGCTCATCATGGCTATTCTTGCCATTTTTGGGGCTTCAGGCTTCTTGATGACGTTGTTGCGCGCTCGTCTTATTAGTCCCGATGGATTCATTCAACCCTATGGGTTTAATGAAGAAGAGGCTGCAAAAAAAAGTACTCAGCCTTTACTTTGGATTTTCTTTTTTCTGGTAAGGATTTCTACAGCTTTTTGCGTAGGAGTTTTGGCTGGCTGGACTGCCTTGATGGCTCGTCAAATATGGGGATGACATCACTAAAGGAACACTAAGGGGGTCGGCTTCGCATTTTTTGGAGCGGCCATGTCTTGCTGCTCCCCGTTGAAGCCTTGACCCCGGTTCGCGGTAGAGGTCGAGCCTAGTGCGCCGAAGACAGCCGGCGCGTGCGGAAGGCTTCCAGCATGGCCAAGTCCTTGTCGTTGATGGCGGTGATGGTGCAGCCAAGCCCGTAGCCCTGCGACGAGACGTTCTTGCGCACCACTTTGGCGAGGAATTCGAGGGTGTTCGGGAATTCGCTGGAGACTACCCGGCACAGCCAGGTTCGGCGCAGTTTCGTGCTGCTGTTGCGGTTGCAGCCGACGCTCAGGGCGATGCCTGTTCGCGAGATGTTGGCGACCTCACCGACCATGGATCCGTCGCTGCCGATCAGGGCGGCCATGCCCCAGAGCGGAACGCGTTCGCTGCCTCTCACTTCCTCACGCATGAGTCATTCCTCCGACTGGTTCCGGAACGTATTTGGTTATAGCAGCTTTGAAACTGATTGCCAGGGGCGTGCTGCTAAAGCAGTGCAATTTCGACTAGAGTAACGGGCATCAGGCATCGAGCATCAGGAAGGAAGACCGTGAAACCCAGCGAAATCGTCAGGCATCTCAACCAGCATGTGGTCGGGCAGGAGGACGCCAAGAAGGTGCTCTCCGTGGCCGTCTACTCGCACTTCAAGAAGACGGCAAAGCTGCAGGCCGATGTGGTCGAGATGATGAAGAGCAATATCCTGCTCATCGGCCCTACCGGCACCGGCAAGACGCTCCTCTGCGAGACGCTGGCGCGGATTCTCGATGTGCCGTTCGTGACGGCCGACGCCACCACGCTGGCGCAGACCGAGTATGTCGGCGAGGAGATCGAGGCCATCCTGCACCGACTGCTTGACCGGGCCGAGGGCAACATGGAGAAGGCGCAGCGTGGCATCGTCTTCATCGACGAGGTGGACAAGCTCAAGGCCACCAGCGCGCAGACGCGCGGCCCCTCCGGCGAGCGCGTGCAGAACGCGCTGCTGAAGATCATGGAAGGCTCACCGGTGCGCCTGAACGACGGGCGCTACATCGACACCACGCACGTGCTGTTCATCTGCGGTGGCGCCTTTGTCGGGCTGGACAACATCATGACCAAGAACCACAGCTTCGGCTTCATCTCCACATCGGAGGCCGACAGCCAGAAGATCCTCGACCGCATCAATTCGCGTGTGAAGCCGACCGATCTCTACGAATTCGGCATCATCCCCGAATTCGCCGGCCGCCTGCCGATCGTCGCCCGCCTGCAGGACCTGACCCGCGAGATGCTGGTGCGCATCATGGTCGAGCCGAAGAACTCGATCTACCGGCAGTTCCGCGAGATTCTCGCCAGCGAGGGGGTGGAGCTGGTCATCGAGCCGCCGGTGTTCGAGCAGATCGCCGAACTGGCCATCGAATACAAGGCCGGCGCCCGCAGCCTGCGTGGCATTTTCGAGGAAATGATCACGCCGGTGGTCTATCTCGTGCCGGACAATCCGACGGTAAAGAAGGTGGTGATCGCGTCGCTGTTCGAGGACCCCAAGTATTTCGGGGCGCCGGCAGTGGCATAAGAACGGAGGGGCTATGGAGAAAACAGGGTTTGCGGTCTTCAAATACAAGCACACGGGGCCCGCTGGCATCAGCGATATGCGGATCAAGGTGTGCAAGGTCAGTGCCATCATCGGCCTGATCCTGCTCTACCCGCTCTTTCCCCTCGGAATCGCGCTTCTGCTGTTTGCCCTGGGCGCCTGGCTGACAGCGCCGAAATGCCTCAGCCTCGGTCCGCGCTACCTGATCTGCGGCGACCGTATCGTCTATTACGGCAACGTCGACAAGCTGATTTTCGAACTTGATGCCGGTCGGCTGACGCTGGTGCCGAAGGGAGAGCCGGCGCTGCTCATCGAGCAGGAAAAATTTCCGACCAATGCGCGCAAGAGTCACAAGATCGCGGTGAACAAGGCGGCCAAGTTTTCCAAGGTTTCGCAAAAGTTGATCGAGAGGGTGCGGCATGCCTCGCCTATGGTCGAACTGAGCGGCGTTGCGAGCGACTGAGCGGATTGACCATGAACGCTCCGGAAACCATGCCCGCTGCACTGGTTGCTCCCCTGGCGTTTGCCCGCAGCATCCATCTGCTCTACGTACCGACGCTCAACTGCAACCTGAGTTGCAGTTACTGCTATCTCGGCCAGCAGACGAGTCAGGCGACGCTGAAGACGGATGCCGCCCGGGCAGTGGAAACCCTGCGCCACACGCTGGCCGCGCTCGAAAAATCGGGGGTGCTCGCCTTCAATGTCTCGCTGCACGGTGGCGAAGTGACGACGCTGCCCCCAGCGGTGCTGGAATCACTGTTTGTACTGATTCGTCAGCACTATCTGCGCCATTTCGATGCGATTTCCGCGCTGGGGCACCGGAAGTCGGCGCCGCACATCAAGACCAACCTGTTCAAGTTCGCGCCGCTCTACGAACTGTTCGACCGGCACAAGGTGTCGATCAGTGCCAGCATCGACCTGCCGCTCGCGCTGCATGAACGGCACCGCGTTACGCGCGGAGGCGAGTCCTGGCTTGAGCGGACCCATGAAAACCTGCGCCTGCTGGCGCGCTACCCGCACGCGAAGAAGATTTCGGCGACGCTTTCTGCCGAGCATCTGGCCGACATTCCGGCGTTGATCGACGACATCTGGTTCATCCACCGCGAACTCGGCCTCGACATGAACCCGATGAACCTGATGTTCGCCTTTCCGTCGGCGCTGAACGCCGCGCAGAAGGGGGCGGCCGTGCTCACGCCATGCACGCCGGCGCAGCAGCTCGAACTCTACGCCGCG
>JAUPVD010000273.1 GCA_030917225.1 Pseudomonadota bacterium | reverse complement strand
GGTGCCGTGCTGCCGATCCTCGCCGGCTACATCGTCGCCGCCGAAGAGCAGGGCGTTTCGCAGGACAAGCTGTCGGGGACCATCCAGAACGACATCCTCAAGGAGTTCATGGTCCGCAATACCTATATCTATCCGCCGAAGCCGTCGATGAAGATCATCGCCGACATCTTCGGCTATACGGCGCAGCACATGCCGAAGTTCAACTCGATCTCGATCTCGGGTTATCACATCCAGGAAGCCGGCGCCAACCAGGCCATCGAACTGGCCTTCACGCTGGCCGACGGCATGGAATATGTGCGCACCGGCATCGCCTCGGGTATGGACGTCGACACCTTCGCCGGTCGCCTGTCGTTCTTCTGGGCGGTGGGAATGAACTTCTACCTCGAAATCGCCAAGATGCGTGCTGGCCGCCTGCTCTGGCAGCGCATCATGAGCCAGTTCAATCCGAAGAATCCAAAGTCGATGATGCTGCGCACGCACAGCCAGACTTCCGGCTGGTCGCTGACCGAACAGGACCCGTACAACAACGTCGTGCGCACCACCATCGAGGCGATGGCCGCGGTCTTCGGCGGCACGCAGTCGCTGCACACCAACGCGCTCGACGAGGCGATTGCGCTGCCGACCGAGTTCTCGTCGCGCATCGCCCGCAACACGCAGTTGATCATTCAGGAAGAGACGCACATCACCAACGTCGTCGATCCATGGGCCGGTTCCTACATGATGGAAAAACTGACCCAGGACATGGTCGACAAGGCCTGGGGCATCATCCAGGAAATCGAGGCCATGGGCGGCATGACCAAGGCCGTCGAATCCGGTTGGGCCAAGATGCAGGTCGAGACCTGCGCCGCCGACAAGCAGGCGCGCATTGATTCCGGCAAGGACGTCATCGTCGGCGTGAACAAGTACAAGCTGGCCAAGGAAGACCCGATCGACATCCTCGATATCGACAACCACGCGGTGCGCGATTCGCAGGTGGCCCGTCTGCAGAAAATTCGTGCCACGCGCGATTCGGCTGCCGTGCAGGCCGCGCTCGACGCGCTGACCAAATGCGCCGAGACGAGTGAAGGTAACCTCCTTGACCTGACGGTGAAGGCGATCCGCCTGCGTGCTACCGTAGGCGAAGTGTCGGACGCGCTGGAGAAGATCTTCGGCCGCTTCCGTGCCAACAACCAGACCATTTCAGGTGTTTACGGAGGCGTCGTGGCCGGACAGGAAAGCTGGGAAACGATCAAGGCCGATGTCGAGAAATTTGCCAAGGATGAAGGCCGTCGCCCGCGCGTGATGATCGCCAAGCTTGGCCAGGATGGTCACGACCGCGGCGCCAAGGTGGTGGCCACGGCCTTTGCCGACCTAGGTTTCGACATCGACGTCGGCCCGCTCTTCCAGACACCGGAAGAAGCCGCGCGTCTGGCGCTGGAGAACGACGTGCACGCGATTGGGGTTTCATCGCTGGCTGCCGGCCATAAGACCCTGCTGCCGGCGCTGATGCAGGCGCTCAAGGATCAGGGCGCCGACGACATCATCGTCTTTGCCGGTGGCGTCATTCCGGCACAGGATTACGACTACCTGTTCAATGCCGGGGCCAAGGCCATCTTCGGGCCGGGAACGCGGATCGAGGATTCGGCGCGCAAGGTGCTCGAAGAAATCCGCAAGGCGCGAGCCTGAACGGCCACTGACGCATGGACTTGAGCGAGGTTCCCTTGCTGGCACCCTCTGCCCATCCGTTGCCCCCTGCCGACCAATCGCTGGTTGACGGCGTGCTCGGCGGGCAGCGGCGCGCGCTGGCCAAGGCCATCACGCTGGTCGAGTCCACGCGCACCGATCATCAGCAACGCGCCCAGCAAGTGCTGAACGCGCTGCTGCCGAAGACCGGCAAGGCCATCCGCATCGGCATCTCTGGCGTGCCGGGTGCCGGCAAGTCGACCTTCATCGAAGCGCTCGGCCTGTGGCTGATCAACCAAGGGCACCGTCTTGCCGTACTGGCCGTCGACCCATCGTCCTCCGTTTCCGGGGGCTCCATTCTCGGCGACAAGACGCGCATGGAGATGTTGTGCCAGCGCGAAGAAGCCTTCATCCGCCCCAGCCCGTCGGCCGGTTCGCTCGGCGGCGTGGCGGAGAAAACGCGCGAGGCGATGCTGTTGTGTGAAGCGGCTGGCTTCGACGTGATCATCGTCGAGACGGTCGGTGTCGGCCAGTCGGAAACGACGGTGGCCGGCATGGTCGATATCTTCTGCCTGCTGCAGTTGCCGAATGCCGGCGACGACCTGCAGGCGATCAAGAAGGGTATCGTCGAGATCGCCGATCTGGTGGTCATCAACAAGGCCGACATCGACCCGCGCGCCACTGCCGTGGTTCGTGCCCAGTGGCGCAATGCGCTACACATGCTGCGTCCGGCATCGGCCAACTGGTCGCCGCCGGTGATCACGGCGAGTGCCCTGCACAAGGAAGGCATCGCCGAGTTCTGGGAAAATATCGAGAACTACCAAAAGGCGCTGAAGCCGACCGGCGAGTTCGAGCAGAAACGCAAGCATCAGGCCTTGGCCTGGATGTGGCAGATGATAGAAACCGGCCTGCACCAGCAGTTCAAGGATCACCCTGAAGTACAGGCCAGCCTGGCACGCCTGAGCACCTCCGTCGAGAACGGGCTGACGACGCCGGCAGCGGCGGCGCATGCCCTGCTTGCCCACCTGAAACACTGATTTCTGTTTTTTGAATTACCCTACTTTTGAGGGAGTTTCCGTTATGCATGACATCATCAGACAGCTGGAAAAAAAGCGCGAAATGGCCCGCCTCGGCGGTGGCCAGAAGCGTATCGACAGCCAGCACGCCAAAGGCAAGCTGACCGCCCGCGAACGCATCGAGCTCTTGCTCGACCCCGATTCCTTTGAGGAATGGGATCTGTTCAAGGAGCACCGCTGCACCGATTTCGGCATGGACCAGGCCGAGAAGACGCCGGGTGACGGCGTCGTCGTCGGTTACGGCACGATCAACGGCCGTCTGGTGTTCGTCTTCTCGCAGGACTTCACTGTGTTCGGCGGTTCGCTGTCGGAAACCCATGCCGAGAAGATCTGCAAGGTCATGGACCACGCGATGAAGGTCGGCGCGCCGGTAATCGGCCTGAACGACTCGGGCGGCGCCCGCATCCAGGAAGGTGTCGCCTCGCTCGGCGGTTACGCCGATGTGTTCCAGCGCAACGTGATGGCCTCCGGCGTCGTGCCGCAGATCTCGATGATCATGGGCCCCTGTGCCGGTGGTGCGGTGTATTCGCCGTCGATGACCGACTTCATCTTCATGGTCAAGGACTCCTCCTACATGTTCGTCACCGGTCCGGAAGTCGTGAAGACCGTGACCCACGAGGACGTGACCGCCGAAGAACTGGGCGGTGCCGTGACCCACACCAGCAAGTCCGGTGTCGCCGATCTGGCTTTCGAGAACGACGTCGAAGCGCTGTCGATGCTGCGTCGCTTCATGAACTACCTGCCGGCCAACAACCGCGAGAAGCCCCCGGTGACGCCGACCGAAGATCCGGCTGACCGCATGGATCACTCGCTCGACACGCTGGTGCCGGACAACGCCAACAAGCCGTACGACATGAAGGAGCTGATCATCAAGGTCGTCGATGACAACGACTTCTTCGAGATCCAGCCTGACTACGCCAAGAACATCATCATCGGTTTCGGCCGCATGGACGGCAACCCGGTCGGCATCGTCGCCAACCAGCCGCTGGTGCTGGCCGGCTGCCTGGACATCAAGTCCTCGATCAAGGCTGCCCGCTTCGTTCGCTTCTGCGATGCCTTCAACATCCCAGTGGTCACCTTCGTCGATGTGCCGGGCTTCATGCCGGGCACGCAGCAGGAATACGGCGGCATCATCAAGCACGGCGCCAAGCTGCTCTATGCCTACGCCGAGTGCACCGTGCCGAAAGTCACCGTGATTACCCGCAAGGCCTACGGCGGCGCTTACGACGTGATGTCGTCGAAGCACCTGCGCGGTGACGTGAACCTCGCCTGGCCGTCGGCGGAAATCGCCGTCATGGGCCCGAAGGGTGCGGTCGAGATCATCTTCCGCGAGGAAAAGAACGATCCGGCCAAGCTCAGCCAGCGTGAAGCCGAGTACAAGGAGAAGTTTGCCAACCCGTTCGTTGCTGGCGCCCGCGGCTTCATCGACGACGTGATCATGCCGCACGCGACCCGCAAGCGCATCTGCCGCTCGCTGGCCATGCTGCGTGACAAGCAACTCGACAATCCGTGGCGCAAGCACGGCAACATTCCGCTGTAAGCGCCAGGGAAAGGGACAAGAACATGTTTACCAAGATTCTGATTGCCAACCGCGGAGAGATCGCCTGCCGCGTCATCAAGACCGCCCGCAAGATGGGCATCAAGACGGTTGCCGTCTTTTCCGAGGCCGACAAGGATGCGCTGCACGTCGACCTCGCCGACGAAGCTGTCTGCATCGGCCCGGCTGCGTCGAAAGAGTCGTATCTGGTGATGGACAAGATCATCGCCGCTTGCAAGCAGACCGGTGCACAAGCGGTGCACCCGGGCTACGGCTTCCTCTCGGAGAACGCTGAATTCTCGCGCCGCCTCGAAGAGGAAGGCATCAAGTTCATCGGCCCGAAGCACTATTCGGTCGGCAAGATGGGCGACAAGATCGAGTCGAAGAAGCTGGCGCTCGAAGCCAAGGTCAACACCATCCCCGGCTACAACGAAGCCATTTCCGGCCCCGATCAGGCGGTCGAGATCGCCAAGGGCATCGGTTATCCGGTGATGATCAAGGCTTCCGCCGGTGGTGGCGGCAAGGGCCTGCGCGTGGCTTTCAACGACAAGGAAGCGCACGAGGGCTTTAGCTCCTGCGTCAACGAAGCCAAGAACGCCTTCAACGACGACC